>DAIPJX010000007.1:0-22080 GCA_036770065.1 Planctomycetota bacterium | reverse complement strand
CGAGCACACCTGTTGGCTTCCGGCGACAAAAGCGTTCTGATCGTCGATGAGACCGAATTTCTAAAAAATCCCGGTTCTCGCTTCCTCTCCGGATTCCGGATGCAACCGGGTCGTTTGTGTTTCCGTTTTCGTCGTGTGATGAAAGCGGGTATCATGCGTCTTGACGTGTTTGTATTCATTGTTATGATTGAACGACGCCGAATGGATGTTCCGTCGGCGATACAGACCAACAACCGTAAAGGAATATCATGGCTGATTATGTGGCAACGCTGCCGTCTTTGGGGGACGACGCCGGAGACGAAGCCCAGGTAAGTTTCGTGTATGTAAATCCTGGCGATACTGTGAAAGAGGGGGATGATCTCGTCGAAATGGTCACAGACAAGGCAACCTTCAATGTTCCCTCGCCGAAAGCCGGAACAATCAAGGCTATGCGCATTGCCGAAGGCGATACTGTAAAAGTCGGCGATCCAATCTGCGACATGGAAATATAAGGCCCGTTCATGACCGATTCTCCCGAGCAAGAGCGGGGCCGTCCTCGACAGTCCGTTGGAAAGATGTTTTTTCTTGTCATTATCGCCGCCGTTCTCGGCTATGCGGTTGCCGGTGGTTTTCCGTCATTCTGGCGGGATTCCGCCGGCGTGCGCCACGATTTCGAAACCATGCGCACGTATGCGCGCATCACCATTCCCGATGGCGAAGGCGTGCGCCTCTCGCCCAGGGATATAGCGCTTCTTGCCGAAGCGGCAGTCCAGGAAGTCAGCGAATTAATGGGGCCGTTCGGCGAACGATCCGATATCCGCCGCCTGAACCAGTCTCCCAAAAACACCTGGATACGCGTCAATCCCCTCACCTGGAAAGTCGTGATGGAAGCGCTCCGCTGGAACCGGCTCACCGAAGGGGCGTTCGACCCGACCATAGGGCCGATCAAGCGGTTGTTCAATTTTTCCGGGGAAGTCGAGGCATGGCCGCCGGAAGACGAACTTTTGCAAGCGCGCAAGGCCGTCGGCGCCGACAACATTCTTTTTTCGCGCGAAGGCATGGCGCTCGCTTTCGCGGTTGACGGGATGCTGCTCGATCTCGGCGCGATCGCCAAGGGATTCGCCGCCGATCGCGCCGCTGAAATTCTCGCCGCCAACGGCGTCCAAAACGCGCTCGTCGACATCGGGGGCGAACTCCGTGTCCTCGGCAGCCGTCCCGGCGCGCCGTCCTCGCCATGGCGGACCGGCATCAGAAATCCCCGCGACGATTCGGTTATCGAGGAACTCGCCGTCTCGAACGCCGCTGTCGCCACGTCGGGCGATTATGAAAATTACTTTATCCACAACGGCGTGCGCTACGAGCACATTATCGATCCGCGCATCGGATTGCCTTTGTCGGAAGCGGTGGTGAGCGTCACCGTTATTCATCCCGTGTCCTGTCTCGCAGCCGATGCGCTCGCAACCAGCCTGACCGTGCTCGGCCTGGAAGAAGGAGGCGCTTTCCTGCGCAGCCAGGCGCTGGGCCTGTTCTCGAACGGGGTTCGGGTCATCATCCTTTCGATTGACGAAAACAACCGGATTTTCCGAAACGAATTTCTTGTGGACGAAACCGGCGAGGTGCGGGAATCGACGAAGGAGGTTTTGTGAGCGGGTGGCGGCTTGGGCTGGATTTGGGATCGACCGCGTCGAAAGCCGTGCTGATGGCGCCGAACGGCGACATCGTCGCCATGCGCCTGGACGCATCCGGCACGCCGCCGGCCGAGGCGGCGCGTCTCCTGGCTTCGCAACTTGTGGATGAATTTGTCCCCGCGGGCGTTTCCGTTTCGCATGTCGCGACCGGCTACGGCCGCGCGCTTGCCGGGCAGGCGGGACGAAAAGTGACCGAAATCACTTGCCATGCGCGAGGCGTTCGGTATTTGCATCCCGACGCCGTTTCCATTCTCGACATTGGCGGACAGGACGCGAAGGCCATCCGCATGGGGCAGGGCGGCGCGGTGGACGATTTCGTCATGAACGATCGTTGCGCCGCCGGCACCGGACGGTTTCTCGAAGTCGCGGCGCGGCGGTATGGGCTGGATGTTGGCGAGGTCTCCGCGTTTTGCAATCATGAGCCGGGGGCGGGCGGAGAGGGAGAATCGTTCGAAATCAGTTCCACCTGCGTCGTGTTCGCCGAGTCGGAGCTGGTCGGGCTGAATGCGCGGGGCGTATCGCCCGTTGAGGCGATTCGGGCGGTGCATCGCGCCATTGCCCGTCGGATAGCGCTTCTGCTTTCGCAGGTCGGCGCGCGCGAACCGGTTTATTTTACCGGCGGCGTTGCGCACAACGAAACGCTCCGTCGGGCGCTCGAACGGGAAACGGGGCTTGTCATCCATACTGCGACGACTCCCCAGTTCGCCGGAGCAATCGGCGCGGCGCTGTTCGGGCGGGAAACGTAGCCCGTGTTTTTCGCGAAGGGGTTTGTTCCACGGAATCATTTGTGGATTTGTGTTGTCTTGATTCGGGATGCGGTGTAGTATAAAGGCATTGCGTGTGGTGAGAAGCTGTTTTTTCGATTCCATATCAAGAGGACGAGCATGACTCCCGAAATTATCGTCAGGGATGAATTCATTGTGGTCGGGATACGGACGGTTTTGGAAACGAACGATTCCGTCGGCGCATTATGGAGCGAGCATTTCCTGCCCCGGCGTTCCGAGATAAAGAACGTCGAGAAAGCGTATTATGCCGTATTCAATGCGTTATCCGACGATTCATGCGGACGTTACGAATACGTTGCCGGCGTCGTCACCAATTCGCTTGAGGATATTCCGGATGGCATGGTCGGATGGGTTATTCCTTCTGGAAAATACGCTGAAATCACCGCTTCGGGGCTTCAGTCGATTGCGCGAATCTGCCGGGGAGTTTTGACCGACTGGCTGCCGGATTCCGGCTTCCAACAGGTTGCCGGTCCGTATTTTGCCTACACCGAAAACGAGCGTCCCGATGCGCCCGACGCAATCTGGAAAATAAACGTCCCCATCGAAACCCCGGAAGTCCTGGCGGAAATGAAGACATGGCTCAGCGATAACTGACGGCGACAGTGAAACGGCGTCGCTTCTTTCAAGGGGGATCGCATGCGACAGGATTTCGAATTGAAAGACGGTGTCCTTTCCGTATTCAAAGAGCTTGATTTTGATTACGATGTTGGGTTTGATCGCGCCTGCAGCGAACTCGTTTTGTCGAAGGAAACGGAACTGGTCATCGATCTTTCGCGCATCAACCGGATCACGTCAACCTACATCGGCTTGATGGCGGCGGCGTTTTTCCAGGCGCAGGCCAAAGAGAAATCGATGTCAATCGCGGCGCAGGGACAGGTTTTGAGCGCGCTCAGGCTCGCCGGGTTCGCCAATTTCATCAAGCTGATTGACAGTCGGGAGATAAAGAATGCCGCTTCTCCGGACTCTTCCGGAAAAGGATGATTCCGGACAGGAGACACGGACTTATGGTGTATTCCATAATGGCGCCCGGGAGCGCCATTGCTTCGCCATGGGGCCGGGAAAAGGGAGAAGACAACAATGCCGATGTTAATGGGAATGGATCCACTCTACTGGCTGGTATTCGGCGTCGGTATGGTGCTTTCGATAATTGCGCAGGGCATGGTCAAATCCGCTTATGCGAAATACAGTCGCGTCGGAAACAGCCGCAACATGACCGGAGCCGAAGCGGCGCAGCTCATGCTCCGGAGTGAAGGAATCAATGACGTCACCATAAACCGCTACGAAGGCGGCTGGCTGTCGGATCATTACAATCCGGGAACGAAAATCATCAACCTCTCGCCGGACGTGTATTCCGGTCACAGTCTCGCCTCGGTCGGCATAGCCTGCCATGAAGCCGGACACGCGTTGCAGCACGCCAGCCATTACGGACCGCTCAAGATCCGGAACCTGTTGGTGCCGACCGCGAGTCTCGGGAGCAAATTGGGGATTCCGCTTGTGATTCTCGGTGCGGTTATCGGTTCGCTGGGGCTGGCGAAACTCGGGCTGGTGTTGTTCGGGCTGGTGTTTTTGTTCCAGTTGATTACGTTGCCTGTCGAACTCAATGCGTCGTCGCGATCGAAACAGGCGCTTCTCAACAACGGCATTGTCCAGCCGGGAGCGGAAGCGAACGGCGTTGCCGCGGTGTTGAACGCGGCGGCGATGACGTATATCGCGGCAGCCATCAGTTCGCTCCTGACGCTTTTGTATTATGCGCACCGTCTCGGCTTGTTCGGCGGGCGTTCGCGCGATTGAGAACCGGATTGACCAGGGGAGGAGCCGGACGGCTCCTCTCCCTTTAAAAACGCACTTCTATCCGGCGTTCTCCCGCGAAATTTTCCAACGCAACCGTTCCTTTCGCCGCTTCCACTCCGTCGACCATGATACGCGTCTGTTTGTCGCCTGTGCGCGATTGCGTCGCTTCAATGAGGTAGCGTCCTTCCGGACGGTTCAGGATGATTGTGAACCCGTCCCAGTCGATCGGCACGCATGGAGAGATGGTCAAAACGCCTTTCTCCGTCTTGAGTCCAAGCAAATATTCCAGCATCAGCCTGTACAGCCAGGACGCGGAACCTGTATACCACGACCACCCCCCGCGTCCCATGTGGTCCGGGCTTCCGTAGACGTCGGCGGAGACGACGTATGGTTCAACCTTGTAGCGTTCGACCTCTTCGGGCGTTCTCGCGTGATTGACAGGGTTGAGCATCCGATACAGTTCCCACGCTTTCCGGCGCTCTTTCAATATCGCAAATGCAATCGCGGACCACAATGCGCCGTGCGTGTACTGTCCTCCGTTTTCGCGGACTCCCGGCACATAGCCTTTGATGTATCCGGGATTTTCGTCCCATGCGGCGAATGGCGGATCGAGCAGTTTGATTATTCCCGTTTCGCGATCCACCAAATGCCGATACACCGCGCGCATTGCGGCGGCCGATCGCGCGGGATCGCCGAATCCGCTGATAACCGACCAGCTCTGCGGCAGCGAATCGATGCGGCATTCGGGATTCGCGGCGGAACCGAGAGGCGTGCCGCTGTCGAAATACGCTCGCCTGTACCAGTCGCCGTCCCAGCCGTTGGCTTCGATATTGCCGGCCAGCGTGGTTGCCTGGGCGCGGCACAACCCGGCGAAATCGATGTCGTTCCGTTTGTCCGCCGTTTCCGCGAAACTCGTCAGAACGGAATACAGGAACATGCCGAGCCAGACGCTCTCGCCTTTTCCGTCTATTCCCACTCTGTCCATGCCGTCGCACCAGTCGCCCGAACCCATAAGCGGAAGCCCGTGCGCGCCGAACCGCAAACCGTGCGCAATGGCTCGGCGGCAATGTTCATACAAATTTTTCTTCTCGCCGGCGGGCGCGGGGAGATCGTAATACGATTCCTCTCCGTCCTCGAGCGCTCTTCCTTGAAGAAAGTCAACCTCTTCGTCAAGAATAGCCGCGTCGCCCGTAAACCGGACATACCTGTCAACCGCGTACGGCAGCCATAGATAATCGTCCGAACATCGGGTGCGCACGCCTCGGCCCAACGGTGGATGCCACCAGTGCTGAACATCGCCTTCAATGAATTGGCGCGAAGCGGAACGCAGCAAATGCTCGCGCGCCAGTTCGGGATGCGAATACACAAGCGCCATCGAATCCTGCAATTGATCCCGATAGCCGTACGCGCCGCCCGACTGGTACAACGCGTTTCGTCCCCAAAAACGGCAGGACAGGCTCTGGTACAACAACCAGCCGTTCGCCATGGCGTTGAACGCCGGATCGGGCGTTGTCACATGAACTGTTCCCAGCGTTTTTTCCCAGAACGCGGAAGTTTTTTCAAGCGCCTCGCGTGCACGCGAAGCGCCGCGAAAATGCTTTACCATGCGCCGCGCGTCTTCCACGTTGCGGCCGACGCCCATGCGGAAAACAACCTTCCGCTCTTGTTCCGGCGCCAGTCCGAACCTGACCTGCACCGCGCCGCACGGATCAAGCGCCGCGCCGACGCGCCCCGGCAAAACGGAACGTTGCAATCCGGCCGGTTCGGCCATGGTTCCGTTTCTGCCAAGAAACTCCCGTCGATCTCCCGACACGGTTCGGCCGGGATCGTCGGAATCGAGAAAGGCTGTCATGTCGCGGAATTCGTCATTGTACAAATTGCGCGCGAACAGCGCGCCGGTATGGGAATCGATTCCGGTAACGACATGCATGCGCGTCTTCGCCGGCATATCTCCCAAGACCCACTCCGCATATAAAACGGCGGAAAGGCCGCGAGGACGATCTGTGCTGTTGCGAACTTTCAGAACGAAAAATTTGACGCATTCCCCGGGATCGATGTACATGGAAAGTTCGCTGTTTATGCCGCTTTCCTTGTGCTCGAAAACGCTGTATCCGAAGCCGTGACGTGTCGTATATCCTCCATTGCCCCGGCACGGCAGCGGCGTCGGCGACCAAAATTCTCCATTCTCCTCGTCCCGCAAGTACAACGCTTCGCCGCTTCCGTCCGTCACGGGATCGTTCTGCCACGGCGTCAGGCGAAACTCGTGTGCGTTGATCGCCCAGGTGGACGATGAACCGGACTCGGAAACAATCGTCCCGAACTTTTCGTTCGCTATGACATTGATCCACGGCAGCGGCGTCGCCTTCTCGTCGTCGGTGACGATAACGTATTCCTTGCCGTCTCGGGTAAAGCCGCCGATGCCGTTTTCAAGCATCAAATCGCGTTTGATCGACGTTTCGGCGGCGGGTGCCGGCGCGGCCGACATATCGATTTCGAGCGGCGTATCCCTTCTGTACCGGACGACCGTGGACGGGGAAATGCCGTCGCTTCGGGAAAGTCGGCGCACCTGTTCATCCAGCGATCCGCCGTCATCGACGAAAATGATGCGGGCGACCGTCTGCATAAGCGTCCTGTCCTCATCGGCGATCCTGTCGGCCGAGCGGATGAAAATCCCGCCCGGGCGTTCCATGTCGCTGTCCTCCAGGGAAGCGCCGGCAAGGCCAAGAATCTGGTCGTGAAGCGACTGGCGGTAGCTTGTCCTGTTTTCGTTCCAAATAACCAAATCCACCGCGAGTCCCTTTTGCCGCCAATATGTATGGGCCTGAAGCAACTGTTCTACCAGTTTCACTCTGGCCGGATCCTCCATCCGGACCAGAAGGATGGGCACATCGCCCGATATCGCATAGCTCCACAAACCGGACTGGCCCTTCCTGTTCCCGGCAATAATCGAAGGAGCGGCGCGAAACGCCCGGTTCGGGTAGATGATCGGACCGGCGAGACGCGAATACAACTGCGCGTCCGTTTCGCTTATATTCAACTGGCGAAGCAGCAATTGCCCATGCGTCCAGGCCAGTTCGAACGCCTTGTCCGCCATGCGGGGGTCGTGATATTTTTCCATCAATGAAACGAGCGCGTCTTCGTTGTCGGCAATTCCGGTTATCACATCGACAACGACGCTCTCGCCGACTCCCAACCTGACCGGAGCGCGAATGGCGACAACCGGATCAAGAACCGCGCCCTCCGAATCGCTCAAACTGCCGACTTCATCGCACACGGCGGACGGATTGGCGACGGTGTTGGCGCGGCCGACGAATTTGAGGCGATCCGTTTCATACGAAAAATGCCGTCCTTCATTTCCATGCGCTACCATCATATGAAACATCATCGGCGTTTTTTCGGCTTGCGCGCGGGGGCGGCGGGAACATACGATGGCTTGGCGCTCAGGCACAATTTTCGTCTGGATGAACAATTTGCCGAAGGCTTGATGGCTATCGTCCGCGGCGGGAGGCGCGAGAGCCACTTCGGCGAAACTGGTAATGTCGAGCACCCGGCTTTTGGGGGAATGATTGTGCAGGCGGATGCGCCGCACTTCGACATCGTCCTCGGGCGAAACGGTAATTTCCGTCCGGGTGTCGACGTCGTGTCCGCGGCGTATGAACTCGGCTTTGCCTTCGGAGAATATCGCTGTAAAACTTTTCGCCGGCGACAGCGTCGGCTGGAGCGTGTTCGACCACATCCTTCGTGCGTCGTGATCGCGGATGTAGCAAAACGTTCCCCAATTGTCGAGCGTCGGGTCTTCGCGCCAGCGGGTGACGGCGATATCCCGCCGCCGGCTGTATCCGCCGCCGGCGGCGCTTACCATGACGTGATAACTGCCGTTGGAAAGAAGTTGGACCTCGGGAGCGGGAGAGTTCGGGTTGTCCAGAACGCGCACCGATGCGGCTTCGTCCTGCGCCTCCTGGCGAATCTCCGGACTGTAGGTCGAATGATGGTACAGCGCCCGCTCCGCCGGAACCATTTCCTGCAACAAAAGGGCGGCCGAGTTCAACAATGCGTGTTTTTCAAATCTGCGGTGCATCGGTCCGCCGCCGAGAGCCTGTCCCAACGCGACGAGAGACATGCCCTGATGGTGCGCCATATGGGAACGGACAATCGCTTTTTCCTCGCCTCGCGGCACGCGCGACGGCGTATAGTCAATCGCTTCGTAAAAACCGAATCGCGCGAGCGCTCCCTCTCCCGCCAATCGTTCCAGATTCCTGCAGGCAACGCCGGGCGCGACCATCAAAGCCAGCGCCGTCGCGTACGGAGCAACGACCAAATCCTCCGACAATCCGTGCTTGAGCCCGAGTTCGGGTACGCCGAAGGCGCGGTATTGGTAATTGTGTTCCGCGTCGAAAACGTAAAAGCCGGATTCGGAAATGCCCCACGGAACATTCCGTGCCTCGCCGTACGCCGTCTGCGCCGCCACCGCCGCCTTGTACGTTTCGTCAAGCAGCGTGTCGCTGTACGTCGGCATGACCAAAAGCGGCATCAGGTATTCGAACATGGAGCCGCTCCACGAAACCAGAAGCGGACGACCTTCGGAGCGGGTCAGCATGCGGCCAAGCGCAAACCAGCTTTCCTGCGGCAACCGGTATTGGGCGACTCCCAAATAACACGAAAGACGCGCTTCCGATGCAAGCAAATCGTAAAAGCTCGCGTCCGGACGGCGGTCGTCGACATTGTAGCCGATGGATAAAAGACGTTTGGAATGATCGTATAAAAAATCGTATTCGATGTCCGCCAGCATTTCACACCGCAACGCGAGATTGTGCATCAGGCCGATGCGTTCCTCCGCGTTGGCGTTCGCCCGGACAAGGTGCGGTTCGACCGAACCGTAGGCGGCGCTGTCCGGGAGCGCATCGACAATCTCCCTCATGTTGCCGGCTTCGACAAGGGTGGGGATTGTGTTCAGTTCGGGAAAGGCCAGCCATTCGGGATGGGCGGAAAGTTCCTTCGCCCACGGCGCGACATATTCGAGTTCCCGAATCGCCTCATTCGCCCTGTCCGCCAGCGCGGGAAGCCACGGCGACGCTTCCGGTTCGTTCTTTTGCAGCGATTCAATCGCCGTCGCCATGCGCAGCAACGCATCATGAAGCGCAATCAGCGTTGTCGGCGGAACATCCGCGAGCGCGGCCGCGTCGTCCGCGATCGCGCGCAGCGCGGTCCGCACCGGGCCGTTCTTGTCGTCCGCGTCCTCAATCGCGAGAAGGGCGGTGTCGCGCATGCCGCGAAACAGGCGGTCGAAACAATTCTCTCCCGGAAATTCCCGCAACCCTTCCGCCAAAACCAAAAGGTGCGCGCACAGATTGCCGCTGTCGACAGTGGAAATATACGCCGGCTTCAACACCGAAAGCGTCCGCGTATCGTACCAGTTGTAGAAATGGCCGCGAAAACGTTCCAGCCCGATCATGGTCTCAAGCGTTTGGCTGGAGCGGAACAGCATTTCCCCCATCGTGACGTATCCGAAATCGAACGCGGACAGATTCGCCAAAAGCGACAGTCCCATATTGGTGGGAGAGGTGCGGTGGGCGGTGCGTTCGACCGGAAGCTCCTGATAATTGTCCGGCGGCAGCCAATTCTCTTCCGCCGTGACGAAGCGTTCGAAAAACGCCCATGTTCTTCGGGCGATCGCGCGGAGAAACAGCGTTTCCCTCGTCGTCAACGATTCGCGCCGCGCCGCGCGCGGCCTGGAAACGAAGCTTACAATCAGCGGTGAAAAGAACCACAGAAGAAACAGCGGGACCGCGTACGGCAATATTCCCGCATTGCCGTACGCCATGACAAGCGCCATGGCGACCGCAAGCGCGGGACCAACCCACATGCGCCTGGCGACCGGACCGGGATTGATGAACTCGTTCCGGTGCCGATGGTCCGATGGTTGCCATTGCAGCAAATGGCGGCGGCTGACGCATTGCCGCCAGACGGACCGGGCAATCGCGTCCATGTTGACGTATGCTTCATACGGGAGACACGCCAGCTTGAACAGGGCCTGAACCGATTCCGATGACACCGACGCGAAAAGGTTGGAGAGATGCTGGCGAAACGTCTTGTCCGGAGATTTGCGCACGAGTCCCGCGAATGCATTCACTACAACCGGAAGGGCGAACACAAGCAACGCCATCAGCACATACAATCCGGGATTGCGAAACAGGCCGAGGCCGAGCAGCAGCAACAGAAGAATGGCGATGCCCGTGACGCTGCGGCGGAGATTATCGAATATTTTCCACCGGGAAAGCGGGGAGAGCGACTTTGACGCCATGTATCCGGCGATTTGCCAGTCGCCTCTGATCCAGCGGTGGCGGCGCTTCATATCGGACAAATAACTTGACGGCGGATCTTCGTAGAGTTTGACGTCGTTCAGAAGGCCGGACCGGACAACGCACCCTTCCAATAAATCATGGGAAAGGATGTGATTGTCGGGGAAACGCCGGCCAAGCGCGCGGTGAAAAATATCGACGTCGTAAATGCCTTTGCCGATAAAGGATCCTTCGTCGAACAAGTCCTGATACACGTCCGAACTGGCGCGCGTGTACGGATCGATGCCGATTTCCGTCGCGCACATGCGGGCATACGCCGACCGGTTGGCTCCGGCCAGGCGGGAATCGACGCGCGGCTGCAATATGCCGTGACCGCGCACGACCCGTCCCGTGTGGACGTCATACATTGGCCGCATGAGCGGATGCGCCATGGCGCCGACCATTTGAGCCGCGGAATCGCGAGCCATTATCGTGTCGGCGTCAAGGGTGATGATGTATTTGACCGTTCTCATGATTTGGGTCCTGGCGATCAGGCAGGGAAAAATCGATTCATCGCCCGTCCGCAAATACCGGTTCAAATCTTCCAGTTTGCCGCGTTTTCGTTCATGCCCCATCCAGACATCTTCCGACGCGTTCCACGCGCGCGAACGATGGAACAGGCAAAAATTGTCGTGTTTGCGGGCCGGATACAGGGCATTCAATTTTTCGATGCCGTCCCGGACCAGCGCCAGCAGTTCTTCGTCGTCGGGCGACCGCTCGACCGGCGCATCGCCGAAATCGGTCAGAAGCCCGAAATGAATGTTTTCGCCCCGGTTGGTCAGGTAATGGTTTTCCAGCCTGCCCAATATGTCGGGAATGCCGGACCGTTCGGTCAGCATGACCGGTACGACGACCAGTGTCCGCATTTCGGGCGGAATGCCTTCCGCGTAATTCATGCGGGGAAGCGAATGCGGTTTGACGAGCAGGCTGGCCGCGAAATTCACCAGCCCCACGGACACATGCGCCGCGCACACCGCCAAAAGAACGATGAGCGCCAACAAAAGCGCGCCGTCCATATTGTGCATCCGCAAAATATGACTCGATGCGGCGGTAAACCCGAGCGTCAAAACGGCAATGGAGGAAAGATAGGCGGCCAGCATTGTCCCGGGCGGCAAACCGAACACGCCGCCACGGAACAAAACGGCGTTTTTCAGCGCGCGCTTTCCCCGATCGACCAGATAGTATCCGACGTGGCGGGCGCTCTCGCCGTCCTCCGGCGGGAGAGGCGATTCCCGGGCGAGGGCGAGGCACTTCTCCGCAACCTCCACTTCCGAGAGCGGGCTTTTCGACGCCAGATATTCCACTATTTTCCGGTATTCGTCGCGGGTGGAAAAATCCATCCCGCCGTATACGCCGGCGGGATCCCGCCGCAACGCCGATTCCACCAGGGAAAGCGTTTCGACAAACCCCGACCAATCGGTGACGTTGAGCGTGCGCAGCGAGTTGATGCTGTTGCGCATTGAGACTTCCATCCGCGCCTGCCGGTGGTTCTCTTCGTGGACCATTTGTTCGGCAGAGGTGTCGAGGTCGTCCAGGTTCTGTTCTATCCATTGCAGCGCAAGCTTCAGCCCGACGCTTCGCCCATGGATGCGCCGTTTGAATTCGGCCACGAACGAACCGGACAGCCTCGTTTCGGCACGCGCCATGTCGGCAATGGTGACGACAAGGTTTTTCGGATTTTCCGTTTCCACCCGGATCAACGCGTCCGCCCACCGGCGCGCTTCATTTCTGTCCTCGCGGTCGGCGCCGGCGATAACGGCAAGGCGGCGGATATTCTCAATCAACGCCAGCCTGAGCATAATGGGAATAGCCCATAATTCCCCAAGCTTGAGCGGCGCACACTCCTGGTACGCGGCGACCGTGACCTTGACGTCTTCCACATCGACCCGGCCGTCGCCGAACGCAATGCTGTGCTCGGCCAGGTCATACACGCGGGGCAGGCCGGCACGGCCGGGATTTTTCAATGCGGGCAGGCCGGTCAAGTATTTTTTCGGCAAATGGCGCTTTGCCAGGCTGATCTGTTCTTCAACCACGTAAAAATTATCCACCAGCCATTCGCCCACCGGCGGAACCGTCTGTTTGGCGGTAATATCGTCAACCAGCGTACGGTGAATATCGCCCAACACCCGGGCATTGTCCGCCAAACGGGTCAACAGTTGTCCGCCCGGTCGGGCAACGCCGTCCGGCATATGCTCCTGGCCAAGGATCCGGCCTCGCTCCCGCCTCTGTCCGGGAGAGAACAACGGTAGCCGAAAGGGAAGTTCCCGCTCCGGACTTTCTCCCGAAACGGCGCCTTCAACCCGGTCCGCCTCTTCAAAACGTTTCTCGAATCCGCCATTATTCAACATGCAGCCGCTCCCTTATGCACTGTGCAAAAGGTATGGTACATATTAAAATTAACGTTTCAAGTTAATATTAACGAGTTTATTGTGGGAGGAAAAAATATGAAACGGAGGTTTCAATTTTCCGGTTTTGTGTTATACTTTTATGAACGTATATATTCCTCGCAATACTTCGTTGTGAATAGCGGTTGTGTGCCCCTGAAGATGTATTGGTTCTATTTCGGTAAATTCCTCTTTACGGCGCCGATGTCGCACAGCCATGCATGGAGTGGGTTGCTGCATGATTACATTGCACAAAATTTCAAAAAGTTATAAGAAGACGCGGGTCATAAAAGACCTGTCCCTCGAGGTCAAAGACGGGGAGTTCACCGTTCTTATCGGGCCGTCCGGCTGCGGAAAAACAACGACGCTCAAAATGATCAACCGCCTTATCGAACCGGATGAAGGCACGATCACGGTCGCCGGGAAAAATATCCGAAACATCGATCCGATACGACTCCGCCGCTCCATCGGATACGTTATCCAGCAAACCGGCCTGTTCCCCAACATGACCGTCGCGCAAAATATCGCCGTCGTCCCCAAACTCCTGCGCTATGATAAAAAACGCATCGACGACATAGTCCACTCCCTGCTGAAGCTGGTTAAAATGCCGTACGACGCATTCGCGGAGAAATATCCCCACCAGCTCTCCGGCGGACAGCAACAGCGCGTCGGCGTGCTCCGGGCGCTTGCCGGTTCGCCGCCGATCATCCTGATGGACGAGCCGTTCGGCGCGCTCGATCCGATGACCAGAAGCGCGTTGCAGGAGGAAATGAAAAACCTTCAGCAACAATTGAACAAAACCATCGTTTTCGTCACCCACGACATGGACGAGGCGCTGAACCTCGCCGACAAAATAGTGTTTATGGACAAAGGGCGGATAATACAGGCGGCGTCGCCCGAGGAAATGCTGGAAAACCCGGCGAGCGATCTCATCCGCTCCTTTATGGGAAAACGCCTGTCCGACTCGGGACAAACCGTATCCACCGCCGCCGATTTCATGCGCACGGACGTCCATAAGGTGTACAAAACGCGCGGTGTGCGCGAATGCCTGCAAATCATGGACAGGCACAACGTCGATTCGCTCCTCGTCATGAACGCGGACAAAACCTACGCCGGCGTCGTCTTCCTGAAAAACCTCAAGGAACTGGGGAAAACCGGAAAGATCGCAATCAAAAAAGACGCGGAAGGCAGAATCTTCCGCACTATCGAACCCTTTGTCGAGATGGACAACCTGACCTCGTTCGTGGACGAGGAAGCGAAAATATGCTTCGATAAACTGCTGCACTCCGACAGCCGCTACAACGTCATTCTCAACCACGACAGAACCATCGCCGGCATTGTCACCAATACCTCCGTCGCCAAAGCGCTGGCCGACGCCTTCTGGAGCGACGACGAATGAGCCGGCAGGAAATCCAATTCACCCTCGACCTGTACGGAGACCAGCTCGCAACCGCCATCTGGACGCACTTGTACTATGTCTGCGTCTCAGTCGGCTCCGCCTTCGTCATCGCGCTCATCGCCGGAATCCTCCTGTCGCGTTCGCCCAAATGGGCGCATTATGTGCTGCCGGTCATCTCCATTTCGCAAACAATCCCCGGCATCGTGTTCGTCGGGATTCTTTTCCTCTACCTCGGCATGGTGCCGCTCACCGTCATCATCGCCTTGACCATTTACGCGATCTTCCCCATTCTCAAGAATACCTATATAGGCATTCTTGAAGTCGAACCCCAATGCCGGGAAGCCGCCATCGGCTGCGGAATGTCGGGATTCCAAATGCTCACCCGGGTCGAACTCCCGCTGGCCGCGCCCGCCATCTTCTCCGGCCTGAAAATGGCGACGGTCTATACCGTAAGCTGGGCCGTGCTCGCCGCCATTATCGGCATGGGCGGACTGGGAGAGCTCATCTATATGGGCGTCAGCACAAACAACAACGTGCTCATCCTGTTCGGCGCCGTGCCGGCCGCGATCATGGCCGTCGCCCTCAGTCTCTGCGTTGATTGCGTCAAACGCCGCTCCATGGCGTGGCGCAGGGGGAGGGACAACGCATGAACTGGTGGATGGCGGCGGATCATCTGGCAATCGTATTCTGTACCGTATTGGCAAGCATATGCATCGGTTTGCCGCTGGGCATCTACGCGTATTTTTCGCCGTTTATGCGCAAGCCCATCCTGTGGAGCGTGGAAATTTTGCAAACCATCCCGACGCTGGCGCTTCTGGGCATTCTCATGGTGTTCATCGGCGCCGGGAAACCGACCGTCGTCGCCGGACTTACCCTCTATTCGATGCTTCCCATAGTCCATAATACCTGCCTCGGACTCTCCGAAGTCAACCCCGCCATCAAGGAGGCGGCGCGAGGCATGGGAATGACGAAAATCCATCGCCTGTTCTCGGTTGAACTCCCCATCGCCTTCCCGCTGATCTTCACCGGCGTCCGCATCGCCACCGTCACGGCAATCGGCGCGGCCGTGTTCGGCGTGTTCGTCGGCGGCGGCGGATTGGGCGGGGTCATCAACCAGGGCATCAGAACGCAGAATATGCGCCTTATCGCATACGGCACGTTTTCGCTCATGATAATGGCGATCGTCTTCGACACCGCCATGGCCGCCATCGAAAAGAAAATGCGCCGCCGCCGGCGCGTGTAATCCGGTCAACGGAAGGAGAACCATTCCATGAAAAAATATCTGTGCGCGCTCGCGTTCGTTTTCCTCTTCGCTTTCGCCGCGGCAACGCCCGCCCACGCCGCCGGACCGAAGGTTGTCATAGGCGACGGATTGTTCGCGGAAATAAAACTGGTCCATCGAATGCTGAAAATGCTCATCGAAGAGCACACCGCGCTCACCGTGGAAATTCAGTCGGAAATGACGCCCATAAACAGTTGGAACCAACTGACAAAAGGCGCAATCAACGTCTACCTCGCCTATGACGGAACCGTGCTGGCAACCTTTCTGCGCCAGGATCCGTCCACCATTCCCGACGGAATGGCGCTCTACGAGTATGTTCATGACGCAATCGCCAGGGATTTCAATATTGCGATGCTGGGAAAACTGGGCATGAACAACACCTATGCCGTCGCCGTGCGCGAGGAGACGGCGAAGGAACTGGATTTGCATACGCTCAGCGATCTCGCGGCGGCGGCGGAAAATCTGGTGTTCGGGGCGGAGCATGAATTTTTCAGCCTTGAAGGCAGTATGCATTTCCGGCCCATGTCCAATTTTTACAATCTCAAATTCAAGAGCATCCGTCCCATCGACGTCGGCTTGAAATATATGGCGATGGAAAATAAAAATATCGACGTCACCGTCGTCTATGCCACCGATGGGCTGAACCGGAAGGCGCAGTTGACCATTCTGCCCGACGACAAGCACTTCTTTCCCGAATACAACGCGGTTGTGCTGGCGCGGCAGGATTTGCTGGACGCCGCCCCGGACCTCGAAAAAGTCCTGCGCATGCTGGACGGACAATTCACCGATGAGGTGATGACCGGCCTCAGCTACGCCGTGGATGTGGACGAACGGCCGCTCGACGACGTCGCGGCCGAATTCCTTCGGGAAAAGGGGCTGATTCGGTAATGACGGGATGGTCGGAGGATGAATCATGTATTGCATTGTTCGGTGGCGAAGTGTATAGTGTTCGGTATACGCTTTGCCCCGTGAGGGCGGGGTGTGGCGTCTTGCAATGAACTGCGCCGACGAAAGGTGCGTGCATGGACAACGACAGACCCAAAAAGTCGCTTCGCCGATTCATTCCCGTTTTGATTGTTCTCGCGCTCGCCGCCATAGCATACTCGTTGTGGCGATCGGCACAGGATAAAGGGTTCGGTCCCGGATTCGCCGGCGGCAACGGCAGGCTGGAAGCGACGGAAATCGACATCGCAACAAAACTCGCCGGACGCATTATTGCCATTGCCGTGGACGAAGGCGATTTTGTCACCGCCGGCCAGGAAATCGCCGTGATGCAAACCGATGTGCTTGAAGCGCAATTGGCGCAAGCCAAGGCGCAGGTGGCCAAAGCCATTGCGGACGAAGCAAGTTCGCACGCGCAAGTCGCTGTTCGTGAAAGCGATCTCATCGCGGCCAAGGCGACCGTTCTTCAGCGGCAAAGCGAACTCGACCAAACCCAGCGCCGCCTGGAGCGATCGTCTGTTCTGTCCGAGCGGGGCGTCATCACCGGCCAGCAATTCGACGACGACGAAACGACGGAAATGGCGGCCAAGGCGGCGGTGGAAACGGCCAAAGCCCAAGTCGACGTCGCCGAAGCGGCCGTCCGATCCGCCGAAGCCGACGTTGCCGGTTTCGCCGCGTCGGTAAAGGAAAAAATGGCGGCCGTCGCCTCCATCGAAGCCGATATAAACGATTCCCACCTGATCGCTCCCCGAAACGGCCGGGTGCAATACCGGGTCGCCCAACCGGGCGAAGTGTTGGCCGCGGGCGGCAAAGTGGTGAATTTCGTCGACTTGGCCGATGTGTACATGAACTTTTTCCTCCCAACCGAACAAGCCGGCAGAATCGCCATCGGCAGCGAAGCGCGCATCCGTCTGGACGCTTTCCCCGGGACCGCTTTTCCCGCCACCGTCACGTTTATTTCCGCTGTAGCCCAATTCACCCCCAAAACCGTGGAAACAGAGGAAGAACGGCAAAAACTCATGTTCAGGATCAAGGCCAAGGTCGATCCCGGCCTTCTTGAAAAAAACCTGCATATGGTTAAAACCGGCCTTCCCGGCGCGGTCTGGGTGCGCCTGGACTCCAATCAACCGTGGCCGGAAAGCCTGGCCATCCGGTTGCCCGAATGAACGGCGGCGGCGATACCCCAACCACTACCGTCCCGCCGGTCGTCCGTATTGCCGGGGTCACTCTGCGCTACGGCCAAACGACGGCTGTGGACAATGTCAGTCTCGACATTCCGCACGGGAAAATGATCGGGTTCATAGGGCCGGACGGCGTGGGAAAATCCAGCCTGCTTTCCCTCGTCTCGGGAGCGCGAAAGGTGCAGGACGGTCTGGTTGAAGTCCTGGGCGGCGACATCTCCGACGAGGCTCACCGCATCCGGACCGGTCCGCGCATCGCCTATATGCCGCAAGGACTCGGGAAAAACCTCTACTTCACCCTTTCCGTCGATGAAAATCTCCGCTTTTTCGCCCGCCTGTTCGGACACGACGAGAACGAAGCGCGCGAACGAATAGAGGAACTGACCCGCGCCACCGGACTCGAACGATTCCTCGACCGTCCCGCGGGCAAACTCTCGGGCGGAATGAAACAAAAGCTCGGCCTGTGCTGCGCGCTTATTCATGATCCGGATCTGCTGATTCTCGACGAACCGACCACCGGCGTCGATCCGCTCGCCCGTTCGCAGTTTTGGGCGCTGATCGCAAAAGTGCGAAAAGGGCAGCCCGGCATGTCCGTCATGGTCGCCACCGCCTATATGGACGAGGCGGAGCGCTTCGACTGGCTGGTGGCCATGGACGACGGAAAAATCCTCGACACCGGCACGCCCGGGGAATTGCTGGAAAAGACCGGAGCCGACTCTCTCGAATCCGCTTTCATCATGCTCATGCCGGAAGAAAAACGACAGCACTGGAGCGCGGTCGAAGTGCCGCCCATGCCGGAGGACGGCTCGCGCGGCATCGCCATAGAAGCCGAAAACCTGACGCGGAAATTCGGCGATTTCACCGCCGTCGACCATGTTTCGTTTAAAATCCCCAAAGGCGAAATCTTCGGTTTTCTCGGTTCCAACGGCTGCGGAAAAACGACCACCATGAAAATGCTGACCGGCCTTCTTCCCGCGACCGAAGGCACGGCGAAGGTGTTCGGCCAGACAATCGACGCAAGCGATATGGAGACGCGCCGCCGCCTCGGGTATATGTCGCAGGCGTTTTCCCTGTACGGCGAATTGACCGTATGGCAAAACCTTGTCCTGCACGCGCGGCTGTTCGGCATGGACGAGAAGGACATTCCCGTTCGGGCGGGAAAAGCGGCGGCGCGGTTCGGGCTGGATCATTTGAAGGACGAATTGCCGGAGAACCTGCCGCTTGGCGTTCGGCAGCGTTTGTCCCTCGCCGTCGCCGTGGTGCACGGGCCGGACATCCTGATTCTCGACGAACCGACCTCCGGCGTCGATCCGATCGCGCGCGACGATTTCTGGCGGCTCATAATCGAACTGTCGCGCGAGGACAGGGTGACGATTTTCGTCACCACCCACTTCATGAACGAAGCCGAACGCTGCGACCGGATATCCCTGATGAACGACGGCAAGGTGCTGGCGACCGACACGCCGGCGCGGCTTGTCGAAAAGCGCGGGGCGAAGAACCTCGAGGACGCGTTCATAGGATTCCTCAAGGACGACAACGCCGGCGCCGGCGAAAGGGGCGACACCAGGGTCACCTCCATACGGCGGAAGCGTTCCGATACGCAAGCATTGTCGATGCAACAGGGAAGCGTCGGCAAGGCGGGGGCGTTCAGCTGGCGGCGTCTTTGGACCTGCGCCTGGCGGGAATCGCTTGAATTGCGCCGCGATCCGATTCGACTCACCCTCGCGCTGCTCGGCTCCATGATTCTGATGCTTGTCATCGGTTTCGGCGTCACCATGGACGTGGAAAACCTGCGCTTCGCCGTTATCGACCGCGACGACACCGGCCTGTCGCGCGACTATGTCCGGAACATCGCCGGCTCGCGCTATTTCGAGGAGCAACGGCCGATTCGCGATTATGACGAATTGGACCTGCGCATGCGCTCGAACGACATCTCCCTTGCCATAGAGATTCCGCCGCAATTCGCAAAAGACGTCGACCACGGCGTTCGCACCGAAATCGGCGTCTGGGTCGACGGCGCGATGCCGCAGCGGGCGGAAACGGTTCGGGGATACGTGCAGGGCATGCACCAGCTTTGGCTGGAGGATTTTCGCCGGCGCCGGACGGGCACGGAGGAAAGCGCTCTTGCCGCGATTGAAATCCGCTACCGGTACAACCCCGACGTCAAGAGCCTGCCCGCCATGGTGCCCGCGGTTATCCCGATTCTTCTCCTGATGATCCCGGCGGTTCTCGCGGCGCTTTCGGTCGTGCGGGAAAAGGAACTTGGCTCCATCATCAACCTGTACGTAACGCCGTTGTATCGAAGCGAATTCATCATCGGCAAGCAACTCCCGTACATCATTCTTTCCATGATGAGCTTTTTCATGCTCGCCTTCATGGCGGTGATGATTTTCAACGTGCCCATAAAGGGCAGTTTCTTCGCGCTCAACCTGAGCGCGCTTCTCTACGTCTCCGTTTCGACCGGAATGGGGCTGCTGTTCTCCACCGTTACCAAAAGCCAGATCGCCGTCATCTTCCTGACCATGATCGGCACCATGCTGCCCGCCGTCCAGTTTTCGGGGCTGCTCAACTCCGTCTCGTCCCTTTCCGGCGCGGGCAAGGCCATCGGCGCCGTCTACCCGACAACGCACATGCTGGTCATTTCGCGGGGGATTTTCAACAAGGCGCTGACGTTCGCCGATCTGCACGCGCCGCTTATCGGGCTTGCCGTCACCATTCCCGTCATCGTCGGCCTGGCAATCGTCTGCCTGAAAAAACAGGAATCATAACCATGCGCTCGCTTGGGCATATCTACCGGCTTGGCGTCAAGGAACTGTGGGGGCTGTACCGCGAACCGATCCTGCTTGTCCTGATCGTCTGGTCGTTCACCTTTTCCATCTACACCGCCGCGACCGCGATGCCCGACGGTTTGAACCAGGCGACCATCGCCTTTGTCGACGAGGACGCGTCGCCCTTGTCCATGCGGATCAAGTCCGCGTTTTATCCGCCCATGTTTGTCCAGCCGCGCGAAATCACCGCGCGGGAAATGGACCGGGGAATGGACAAGGATGAATACACCTTCACCGTCGACATTCCGCCCGACTTTCAAAAAGACGCGCTGCACGGGAGGACTCCGGCGATTCAACTGAACGTCGACGCGACCCGCATGAGCCAGGCGTTTACCGGCGCCGGGTATATCCAGCAAATCGCCATGGGCGAAATCAACGACTTTATCTCCCGCTACCGCGCAACCGCGTCGCTCCCCATCGACCTGGCGGTGCGCAACCGCTTCAATCCGAACCTGACCCAGTCGTGGTTCGGCTCGATCATGGAAATCATCAACCAGGTGACGATGCTCTCCATCATCCTGACGGGCGCGGCTCTCATCCGCGAACGCGAACACGGCACGCTCGAACACCTCCTCGTCATGCCGGTCACGCCGCTGGAAATAATGTTGTCGAAAATATGGTCGATGGGACTGGTTGTTTTGCTCGCGACGGGGATGTCCATTTTCCTGGTTGTGCGGGGAATGCTCCACGTGCCCCTGGAAGGGTCTATCGCCCTGTTCCTCGCGGGCGCGGCCATTCATCTGTTCGCGACCACCTCCATGGGCATTTTCATGGCGACGATCGCGAAAAGCATGCCGCAATTCGGCATGTTGATGATTCTGGTCCTGCTGCCGATGCAAATGCTCTCGGGCGGGTCGACGCCTCGCGAAAGCATGCCCGAAGGCGTGCAGGCCGTCATGATGCTTGCGCCGACGACGCATTTCGTCGAGTTGGGCCAGGCCATTCTGTATCGGGCCGCCGGGTTTGAAGTGGTGTGGAGTTCGTTTCTTTGGCTGCTTGTCATCGGGATGGGGCTTTTCGCCGTATCGCACGCGAAGTTCAGGAAAAGCGTCAACGAATCGTCGTAACGGTTCACGCGCCGCCGGTCGTCGCCACCCGGATGAACAACAGCACCAGCACGACGATGATCACGGGCCTGATCACGGCGGCGCCGCGTTTCAACGCAAGTCCGGAGCCCACATAGTGGCCAAGCACGGAAAATACCGCGGCGGCAAGGCCGAGCGCGATATAAATCTTCCCGGACGCGACAAAGGTGGCGAGCGCGCCGAGGTTGGAGGCCAGGTTCACGAACTTGGAATTGCCGTTGGCGCTTCTCGCGTCCATGCGGGCGAGTGAAATATACAAAAGCAAAAAAAACGTTCCCGCCCCCGGCCCGTAAAATCCGTCGTATACGCCGACCGCCAGCGAGACGGCGGCGGCGACGCAACCCGCCTTTCCGCGCGAAATCGGCGCCGGCGCCGTTCCAAAATGTTTTTGCCGCAGC
>DAIPJX010000151.1:0-6324 GCA_036770065.1 Planctomycetota bacterium | reverse complement strand
GTGCGCGTGCTTGGCCGGCGGGCATATCCCGATCTGGCGGCGGCGGGCGCCGATTGCCGCCAGGGCGATATCGCGCAGACGGAAACGGTTCTTCGCGCCATGGAAGGCGTCTCCGCCGTTATTCACACCGCCGCCATTCCCGGAGTATGGGGCGAATACGAAACATATTACCGGGCGAATTATCTTGGCACAAAAAATCTGGCCGAGGCGGCAATCCGCTCAGGCGTGAAAAAATTCGTCCACACCAGCACTCCCTCCGTCGTTCACGGCGGACACGGCATCAATGGCGGCGACGAAACATTGCCGTATCCGGACGCATATCTGACCCACTACGCCGCAACCAAGGCGCTGGCGGAAGAACTCGTTCTCGGCATGAATTCGCCTTCGTTCTCGACCGTAGCGCTCCGGCCGCACCTGATGTTCGGGCCGGGCGACACCCAGCTTATCCCCAAACTCCTCGATCGTGCGCGGGCGGGACGGCTCCGCCGCGTCGGCGACGGCACGAATCTCGTCTCCGTCTGTTATGTCGAAAACGCCGCCGACGCCCATCTGGCGGCGCTCGACCGACTCGTTCCCGGCTCTCCTGCCTGCGGACACGCCTATTTCATCAACGAACCCGAACCGGTCAACTGCTGGGATTTCATCAACCGAATCGTGACCGGGGCGGGGCTTCCGGCCATCGTCAAAAGCGTTCCCTTCCGCTTTGCCTACGCCGCCGGCTGGGTATGCGAAAAATTGTACGCGTGCCTGGGAAAAAAAGACGATCCGCCCATGACCCGCTTTCTCGCCGCGCAACTCGCCACCAGCCATTGGTTCATTATCGACAAGGCGCGGCGCGACCTTCTGTGGGAGCCTCGTGTGAGCCTGGACGACGGCATCGAACGATTGCTTGAGGAATTGGCACCGTGAACAAAATCGGCATCACCACCACCGTTCCCGTGGAAATCATCTACGCCGCCGGGAGAACGCCCGTCGACCTGAACAATATCTTCGTGGCCGACAACGACGCGCTCGCCATGGTCGCCTACGCCGAAGCGCGCGGCTTCCCCCAATCCGCCTGCGCCTGGACAAAAGGACTCTACGGCGCCATCCACATGCGGGGCATTAAGGAAGTGGTGGGCGTTGTGGAAGGCGATTGCTCCAACACATACGCGCTCTGCGAAATACTCGAAAGCGAAGGCATCACCGTCTACCCCTTCGGCTACCCGTCGTCGCGCCGCGCCGACGATTTGGTTGAAGCGTTCCGGCGCTTCGCCACGCGGCTGGGCACGACCCTGGACCGGGCGGAGGAAGTCAAGCGCGAGCTTGATCCCATTCGGGCGCTGGCGCGCGAACTGTTCGATCTGGCCGCGACCGGCATTGTTGAATCAAACGCGTTGTTCGCGGGGCTTCTCAATACGTCGGATTTTTTCGGCGATCCCGATGAATGCCGCCATACGCTCGAGAAAGCGCTCGAGGATGCGCGGAACGCGCCGCCGCCGACAACGCCGCGCATTCGCCTGACTTGCGCGGGGGTGCCGACGATTTTGGGGAATTTGTGGACAACGTTCGAAAACCTCGGCGCGCGATTCGTCGATCAGGAAGTGCCGAGGCAGTTCGCCCTTCTGGACGGCATAGGCAAGGGAATGGTTGAAACGTATCTACGGTACACGTATCCCTATGATGTATTTGATCGCATCAGGGACGTGACCGAACACGCGGAAAGGCAGGGGGCCGTCGGCATGGTGCATTATGTCCAGTCGTTTTGCCACCGGCAAATCGAAGACAGACTCTGGCGCGAACGGATGAAAATGCCTATCCTCACATTGGAGGCCGACCGGCCCGGCAACGTCGACGAACGAACCCGTACCCGCGTCGAAGCGTTTATTGAACAATTGTCCATGCGGCAAGGATAACGGATGGAGGATATATCATGACGCATCCACTTGAACTGCAACCCGACGGGATGATCCCCGCCGCCGCCCGCACCGCCCAAACCCAGGGACGGCGATACGCTGAACGCGAACACCGTTACCGGAACCCATACCAGCGGGATCGTGACAGAATCATTCATGCCGGCGCTTTTCGGCGACTGGAATACAAAACCCAGGTTTTTGTCAACGGGGAAGGCGATCACTACCGCACCCGCCTGACGCATACGCTGGAAGTGACCCAAATCGCCCGCACCATTGCCCGCGCCCTTGGCCTGAACGAAGATCTGGCCGAAGCCGTCGCATTGTCGCATGATATGGGGCACACGCCGTTCGGACACGCGGGCGAACGTGTTTTGCGTGAATTGATGCACGACGACGGCGGGTTCGATCATAACGTGCAGGGGTTGCGCGTGGTCGACGTTCTGGAAAAGCGGTACGCCGCCTTCGACGGCCTCAATCTCGACTACGAAGTGCGCGAAGCGTTCATCCGCCACGGCGGGGCGGAAGTGGCGCAAACGCAAAACGAATTCGACCCCTGGGACGGGCCGCTTCTCGAAGTGGCCGCGACCATGGCTGCGGACGATATCGCTTATATGGCGCACGATATCGACGACGGTCTGTACGCGGGGATTCTGAAGCCGGAGGATTTGCACAAGCAGGAACTCTGGCGGCAGGCCGCCGATATCGTCGGGTTCGATTCATTCGCTCCCGCGCTCAAACGGGCGGAGGGCGTGCGCAGTCTCATCAATCTGTTGGTGACCGATCTTGTCGAACAGACCCGGCACCGTCTGGTCGCGCTCAATCTGGACAGCACGCAAAGCGTCCGGAAATACCCCGATGTCGTGGTGACGTTCTCGGGCAAGATCGAACAGGAACGTTGCGCGCTCAAGGATTATTTGTTTGGCCATTTTTACCGTCATAAACATGTCACCGACAGAATTAAGGAAGCCGAACGTTGCGTTGGCCGTCTTTTCACCCGGTATATGACCGGCGACCTGGCCTTGCCTTCGGAATACCAGGCCATAGCCGATACATGGGGCAAAAAACGCGCCGTCGCCGACTATATCGCCGGCATGACCGACCGCTTCGCCTGGGAAATGAATAAATAGCGCGAAAAAACCGCAGCCCGTAAAGGCTGCGGTTTTTTTGTATGGCGCCCGCGAGGCGGCTCCCGGTCAGAATACCATATTGACCAGCCCCAGCGTCAGGAACGGAACATAGGTCACAAGAGCGAGAATGATGAGATTGATGATCAAAAACGGCATCACGCCCTTGGTCGCTTCGTACAATGATATCTTGCCGATGCTCGACGTCACGAACAGGCACACGCCCACCGGGGGCGTGGTCAAGCCAAGCACCAAATTCAAAACGACGATAATGCCGAAATGAATGGGATCGACGCCAACCGAGGTGACGACGCTGAGCAACACCGGGAACAAAATCAACAGCGCCGCAATCGTCTCCATGAACATGCCGACAAACAACAGTAAAATGTTGATGAGAAGAAGGAGAAGATTCTTGTCGCGGGTGAGCGAGAGCATCGTGTCGGCCACCGCTTGCGGGATTTGCTCCTTCGACAGGATGTAGGCGAAGATGTTGGCGCAGCCCACCAGCACCATGATGGAAGCGGTGGTGATGGCCGATTCCCGGAATACCCGCGCCAGCGTCGTCCAGTTCAGCTCGCCGTAAATGAAAATGCCCACACACACCGCATACAGCACGGCGATGATGGACGCTTCCGTCGGCGTGACGACCCCGGCGGTGATGCCGAAGAAAATGATGCAGGTCATGAGGAGCGCCCAAAAGGCGTCCTTGCCGCCGACAACGATTTCCTTCGCGGTGGCACGTCGTTCATTCTTCGGGTGTCCGCGTTTGCAGGAGATGTAATACGAGACTCCCATCATGCCGAATCCCATCAGAATGCCGGGGATCGCGCCGGCCACGAACATTTTGCTGACCGACAACCCGGTCAGGGTTGCGGCGATGATCATGGGTAACGACGGCGGGATGATAGGTCCGATGCACGAAGACGCGGCGGTGACGCCGACGGAAAAGTCGGCTTCATAGCCTTGTTTCTTCATGGCCGGAATAAGAACGCCGCCAAGGCTGGCCGCGTCGGCCACGGCAGTGCCGGAAATGCCGGCGAAAATCATCGAGGCGACAATGTTGGCGAGGCCAAGGCCGCCGCGTATGTGGCCGACGAGCTTGTCGCAAAAATCAATGATTCGGTTGGTAATGCCGCCGTTGTTCATCAGGTTGCCGGCAAGGATGAATCCAGGCACGCACAACAGGGTAAACGAGTCCAGGCCGGCGAAGAAACGCTGCGCCATCATGTGGGGCGGCATGCCGGCGGCGATGAAATACACCGCGCTGGAAATCCCCAGGCAATACGCGACGGGGATTCCTATCATGAGAAGAACGAGAAACGTGGCGAATAAGAGAAGTATCATGTTCATTGAAGGGGCGCCTCGACAGGCCGGTCTCCGACAAGCATCAAAATAATGTCAAGGAGATAGTTGACGATAAGGCTGGCGAACAAAATGACCAGCGCGAAATAAACCCACTGCATGGGAATTTCCATGGCGGTGGACACGAATCTGGCCTTCATGAACGCGAACCTCGGCACGCACCAGATGAGAAAATAGGTTGAAAACGCAACAAGGATAAGGTCGGTGAAAATATGGCACGCTTTTTTATACCGGGCCGGAATCGTCGATGTAATGATGTCGACGGCCACGTAGCTGTTGGCCCGGGCGGCCGGGCCGGCGGCGGCGGCCACCGCGTATATAAAGAAATAACGGGCGATCTCTTCCGTCCATGCCGGAGTAAACGGCAAAAAGGTGCGACTGAAAATTTGGATCAGCACCGCCACGATATAGCCGACTGTGAACAGGCAGGCGAAAAATATCAGCAGTCGATCCAGACATCTGGCAAAAGTATGCATCTCTATTTCTCCATCCGGCGCGTGCCGGAGACTATGCTGTACGGGGAACTGTTCCGCCGATTATTTCATCGCCTTGATTTCGGCGTACATTTCCTTCAACTCGGCGGGCAGCACCTTCTCAATGCCCCGGGAAGCCTGCGCGGCGAACGCGGCGCGGTCGACGTCTTCAACAAACGTCATGCCCTTTTCCTGAAGGAATACTTCCAGGTCCGCTTCGTCCTTCAGGAACAGCTCATGCTCGTAGTCCATCATTTCCTTGCCGGCCCTGATGACCAGGTCCTGCAGATCCTTGGGCATGGATTCCAGTTTGGATTTGCTGAGGACGATGTAGACGATGGAGCGGAGGTGTTCGGTCTTGTTCAGGTATTTCTGTACTTCGTAGAAGTTGCCTGTCTTGATCATGGCGAGCGGATTTTCCTGCGCGTCGATGGTTCGCTGTTGCAGGGATGTGAACACTTCGGCAAAAGCCATGGGCGTGGGCTTTGCGCCAAGCGCTTCCATGGCGGCGACGGTGATGGGGGACGCGGGAACGCGGATGATCAGGCCCTTCATGTCGTCGGGTGTGCGGATTGGCTTGTTGGCAGTCACGTCGCGCGGGCCGCGTTCGAAATAGCCGAGGGTGATCATGTTGGCGTCGCGTTCCATCAGCTCTTCCAGTTTTTTGCCGATCGGGCCGTTCGCGACGGCGGCGACCTGTTCGGGCGAGTTCATCAGGTACGGGACGCCTAGAATGCCCATTTCGGGAATGACGCTCTGCATGCTTTCGCCGGTAAAGGTGATGTCGGCGCCGCCTTCCATCATAATGGAATTGACCACGTCGATTTCGGAGCCAAGCTGGTTGTTCGGATAGATCTTGACGACGATGCGACCGTCGGATTCCTTTTCAACCAGATCCTTGAAATGCAGACTGGCCTTGTGCCAGGAATTGTCTTCGTTGACAATGTGGCCGAGGGTGAGTTCAAATTCGGCGGCGGCGATTTGTGCGCTTGTTGCGGCGACCATGCCCAGAACGAACGCGACGGCGGCAAAAAAGCTACGCATTTTTTTCATGATGTCTCCTGACTAAAATAAACGATGGAACATAAAAGCGAAAAACGCAACGGACGCGCGGTCCACGAATTCCCACGAATGGCGACACTAGCGGCAATGCATACACATGCTGAAGGACGAATCTGTCGGAGGATAATGCGTTCGGACATCATATGCAACAGAGAAAATGATCACATTTCGAATTGTGTTATGCACAATATATGATTCATTGTAATATTACCATACTAATGCGCGGTACGCTTGCGGAAAATTTCGTCAAATTGTTTTAAGGTATTTTTTACGCCCATGTGAAATCGTGCGCCTGTTTGAATGTACCAAAAAACACACCGCCGCCCGAACGGTCGGGCGGCGGCGTGTTTTTCGAATCATATCGTTTGTAAAACATTCAACTGAGGTGTACGCGTATTCCTACATGGC
>DAIPJX010000318.1:0-1819 GCA_036770065.1 Planctomycetota bacterium | reverse complement strand
TGGTTTTGGGTGGATGGGTGCAAGCCTACAGGTCGCCGGCGACAAGGTTGTCGAGCATTTTTTTGGCGCCGCTTTTGAGCGATTCTTCGGTAACCAGGGTGCCGTTATCGAGGCGCGCCCTGATTTCGGCGACTTTGGCTTCGCGGTAATCCGACGCCTGGCGCAGTTTTCCGCGGCGGCGCGCTTCCGGGCTGATGGAGACGGCGTCGCCATCGGCGTTCTCCGCCTGTTCTGCCCGTTCGGCATTTTCTTTCAGCGTCTGATCGTCCTTTTGGACCATCTTCCGCATTTGCTGAAATTCACCATATCCTGATATTTTCATCATTTTTCCCCCTGATAGCCAGGGTTGTCACTCCATGACATCCATGCCGTATATATGGTACATTCAGTGGAACTTGTTGGCAATAGTGATGTTGCATTTTCTTTCTATTGCCTGACATGCCCCGACCCGTTATGCAACCCTTTTGATGCTTCCTGAACACAAAAGTATTATCGGAGGTTTAACCAAAACCTTAAGGAAATAAATTCATTTTTTTGTTGTACCAAACCCGTTTTCGCCTATGAGCGGAACGAACGTGACGTCGAGAATCGCCTGTTCCACCAGAATTCCTTCGCGTTTTTCAGCGCGAACAAGGCGTTGTTCGCCGCGTTCGCCGCCGACGGGCATGAGCAGAATGCCCCCTTCGGCCAATTGTTCCGCATAGGCGGCGGGAATGGACGGTCCGGCGGCGGTAACGATTATTCGGTCGTACGGCGCGTCTTCCGGCCAGCCGAGCGTGCCGTCGTCGACGCGCATGGTGACGCATTCGCCGTAACCGAGGCGGTCGAGAACGACTTCGGCGGCGTCGGACAGATCTTCGTGTCGTTCCATGGTGAAGACGTTTGCGCCCATTTCGGCGAGGACGGCGGTTTGGTAGCCGCTTCCGGTGCCGATTTCGAGAACTTTCATGCCCGGCTTGACGTCGAGGTGTTGGGTCATGAAGGCGACGACATAGGGTTGCGATATGGTTTGTCCGCAACCGATGCGGAGCGGATTGTCGTCGTAGGCGAAGCGCCGGCAGGAGGGCGGGACAAACTCTTCGCGGGGCACTCGTGTCATGGCGGCGAGAACGGAGGCGTCGTTTATGTCGCGTCCGGCCAGATCGCGCTCGAACATATATTGGCGCGCTTCGCGCAATTCTTCGGGGACGACATAGTTAGTCGCCATGGGCGGTTTTCCTGTCTTTTGCGATTTTGTCGAGAGCGATTCGGGCGAGGGCGGTTTCGGAATCGAGCCCTTTTTTCCCGGCGAGTGGGGAGAGGTATTGTTCGGCCGTGTCGAATTCGCCTTTCAGCATATGGCAGAGGCCCAGATGCAGGATGGCCCGGGCGTTGTCCGGTTCGCGCGCGAGGGCGCGGCTGTGGATGACGGCGATAGCCTCGTCGAAGTTCTTTTCCTCGAGCAGGGCGATGGCGTCCCCGATGGCCCGGGTGACGGGATCGTTTTTTTTGCCGAGGAGAAAGTCGAAAGCGCCCATGCGTTTTTCCTTATTTTCTCAGTGCCGCCATGACCTCGAACGCGGCCGAGAGCAGCGCCAGATCGGGACGGATATTTTTCACAATCTGGTCCGCCGCCGTCCATAATGCCGCGAGCGCCGTTTCGGCGCGGTTCGGTTCCAGCCCGTGGCGCATTTTCCGGCGGAGCGCGAGAGCGGCCAGGTCGAGGGCGGCCAGCGCGTTTTTTCGTTTTCCCGCGTTGTCGTTTTCGCCCCCGCCGTAGTTTTGGAGCAAGTCGGCGAATTTTCTCGCCGCGAGCGCTCCCGGATTTTCAAACACGTCG
>DAIPJX010000150.1:0-6355 GCA_036770065.1 Planctomycetota bacterium | reverse complement strand
CTATGCTGCTGTTTTCATTGGTTCATTATTAATTGAGTTTAATTCATTGTTCATTATTAATTATTAATTGTCGGTTCAGTGTATTGACCATAATTTCGCCAGCTCCGGTATGTCAGGCGGAACAATGTTAGCATCTGTCAGATCCGTCGGAACGACATCGCGTTTCCGTACCGGCATGAACCGGGAAGGGGTTTTCCGGCCATTTCCTATTGAAAAAAAAACCGCTATCCCGACAATGGTGGGATGGTCGGAGGCCGGTCGGTCTGCGACCTCTTATATATTGGAAACGACCGAACGGGCGGGATGACGCCGCCCGGCCCAAGGAAAAAGAGCCATGCCCAAAATACCGCGCGAAAATATCGCCGACAAATTGCCGAAACACTACGTTCCGGCGGATGTGGAACCACGGATTCTTGAAGAATGGCTGGCTTCGGGCGCGTTCCACTCGACCCCGAACAAAAACAAGCGCCCCTACACCATCGTCATTCCGCCGCCGAACGTGACCGGAATCCTCCACATGGGGCACGCGCTGAACAATACGCTCCAGGACATCCTTGTCCGCCACGCGCGCATGAACGGACTCGAAACGCTGTGGATGCCCGGCACCGACCACGCCGGAATCGCCACCCAAAACGTGGTGGAACGCTCGCTTCAGGACGAAGGATTGCACCGGGACTCCATCGGCCGCGAAAAATTCATCGAACGCGTCTGGACCTGGAAAGAAAAATACGGCTCCACCATCGTCAATCAGTTGAAAAGCCTCGGCTGTTCCTGCGACTGGGAACGCGAACGCTTCACCATGGACGCCGGATTGTCGAAGGCTGTGCGCGAAGTGTTTGTCCGCCTGTACAACGAAGGGCTGATCTACCGCGGCCGCCGCCTGATCAACTGGTGCGTGCGCTGCCATACGGCGCTGGCGGACGACGAAATCGAACACGAGGAAAAGGACGGGAAGCTGTGGCATATCAGGTATCCCCTGAAAAACCGCCGCTCCCACCTCGTCGTCGCCACCACCCGGCCCGAAACCATGCTCGGCGACACCGCCGTCGCGGTTCACCCCGACGACGCGCGGTATAAGGATCTGGTCGGCATGACCGTTATCCTGCCGATCATGAACCGGGAAATCCCCATTATCGCCGACGCCATGGTCGATCCGGCCTTTGGCACGGGCGTCGTGAAAATCACGCCCGCCCACGACCCGAACGACTTCGAAGCCGGTTTGCGCCATGATTTGGAGCAGATCACCGTCATCGGCACCGACGGCAAAATGACTGAAGCCGCCGGAAAATTCGCCGGGCTCGACCGCTTCCGCGCCCGCGAAAAGGTGGTGGAGGAACTGGAGGAAACCAGCGCTCTCGAAAAAGTCGAAGAGCACCGCCACGCTGTCGGCCAATGCTACCGCTGCGATTCCGTGGTCGAACCGTATCTGTCGGAACAGTGGTTCGTCCGCATGCGCCCGCTGGCCGACAAGGCGATGCAGGCGTCGAAAGACGGCAAAATCAAGTTCGCGCCCGCCCGCTGGGAACGCGTCTATCTGTCGTGGCTGGAAAATGTCCGCGACTGGTGCATCTCGCGGCAAATCTGGTGGGGACACCGAATCCCGGTCTGGTATTGCGACGATTGCCACGAGATGACAGCCGCGATGGAAGACCCGACCGAATGCTCCAAATGCGGCTCGAAAAACATCCGTCAGGATCCGGACGTGCTGGACACCTGGTTCAGTTCGGCCCTGTGGCCGTTCTCGACCCTGGGCTGGCCGGACCAGACGGAAGAACTGGCCTACTATTACCCGACGTCGACATTGGTGACGGCCCGGGACATCATTTATTTTTGGGTCGCCCGCATGGTGATGATGGGCTTGCAGTTCATGAAGGAAGTGCCCTTCAGGCAAGTCTACATCAACGGCACCATTCTCGACGAAAACGGCGCCCGCATGTCGAAGTCGCGCGAAAACGGCATCGACCCGGTCGTCATGATCAAGGGCGGCAAGCAAAAACGCTTCGGCAAGGAATTCGCCTACGAAGGCTACGGCGCCGACGCCGTACGCTATACCCTGTGTACGCTGACGACGGACGGACAAGATATCAAGCTCGCGCCGACGCGGTTTGAAATGGGACGCAACTTCATCAATAAAATGTGGAATGCGAGCCGATTCGTTCTTATCCGACTGGCCGACGTTCCGGCGAACGCGGGAGCGGTCGATCCGGAAAAATTGTCCAAGGCGGACCGGTGGATTCTGTCCCGGCTGTCGGCGGTGGTGGCCGAGACGGACAGGCAGATCGAAAGCTACCGGTTCCACGATTACGCGAAAACGATGTACGAGTTCGCCTGGGGCGATTTCTGCGACTGGTATGTCGAACTGGCCAAGCCCGCGTTGAACGCGGGAGGCGAAACCGCCGAGACCACCGGACGGGTTCTCGCCTGGGTGCTTGACAATATTATGCGCCTGTTGCATCCGGTCGCGCCCTTCTTTACCGAGGAAGTGTGGCGGATGATTGCCGAGGTCGTGCCCGAACGCGGGTTGGGAGCGCCGGAAAAAGCGGCCCCCATGCTGGTGCGCGCGCCGTGGCCGGACACCCGGGACGCGGAGCAATGGCAGGACGAGACGGTTGAACGCGATATGGCGCGGGCGATGGACGTTATCCGTTCGATTAGAAACATTCGCGCGAAGTTCAACCTGCCGCCCAAAGCGCCGCTGCCGGTGTCGGTGAGCACGGTCGACAGCGAATACGCCGAGTCGCTGGCGCCGCTTCACGAAATGATCGTGGTGCAGGCGGGGCTGGAACGGCTGGACATCGGGGTTGAACTTCCGAAACCGCACCAGGCTGCGTCCGAAGTGCTGCCGGGCGCGCAAGTGTACGCCCCGCTGGCAAGCCTGATGAATGTGGAGGTGGAACGCAACCGCATCGAAAAGGATTTGGCCAAGAAGTCGCAGGGCCTGAACACCCTGAACCTCAAGCTGCATAACTTCGAGTTTTTGGACAAGGCGCCGAAGGACGTGGTGGAACGGGAAAAAGCGCGTCTTGAAGAATTGAGCCGGCAGATCAGGGAGTTGACCGAACTGCGGGACAGTCTGTCGAATTAGAAAACGACACAGGCGGCGGCATGGCCGTTGCCGAACACGGATTGACATTTTGCATATTGCATGGGAGAAGACAGATGTCGAGGATGGTATGGCTTGCGGCAGTATTGGCGTTGGTGATGACGGTTCGGGTCGGCGCACAGGAAATTCTTGCCGGCTGCAACGCGGAATTTCCTCCGTTCGAAATGACCGACGACAATAATGAAATCATCGGCTTCGATGTCGACATCGTCAAGGCGGTCGGGAAAGCGGCCGGCATGGATGTGCGGATGCACCACCAGTCGTTCGACACCCTTATTCCCAGCCTTGACGTGGGACGTCTCGACGTCGTCATTTCCGGCATGACCATCACGGACGCGCGTTTGGAAAAGGTGGAATTTTCCGATCCCTACTATAATGCCGCCCAGGTGGTCGTCGTCCGCAAAGGCGACGAGGCGGACAACACCATGGACGCGATCAAGGGCAAGGTCGTCGGCGTACAGCTTGGTACGACCGGCGCCGTCATGTCCGAACAGGCCATGGGCGAAAACAACATGAACCTCAAGCAATATCGCCATTACAACGAGGCGTTCGCCGACCTGGGCCATGGTCGGTTGGACGCCATCGTCGTCGACCTGCCGGTGGCGCAGGCGTATTTGAGAAAACTCGACGGCCTGGTCATCTCCAGCGAACCGATGTCGGAAGAGCAATACGGCATCGCCATCAAGAAGGGCAACCTCGAACTTCTCGGGAAAATCAACCAGGGACTCAAGGCGATCCGCGAGTCGGGCGAATACGACAGAATTGTCGACAAGTGGTTCCAGGAATAAAAACCGGCTGGACGGGAACGCATGAACTGGCGACTTATATACGATCAATTGCCGAATCTGGGCGAAGGCGCGCTGTACACGCTGGGAACAACCTTTGTCGCCCTTTTAGCCGGCAACATCCTCGGGCTTGTCGCGGCGATTATGCGCCTGTCGCGCTTCCCGTGGCTGAACCGGCCGGCAAGCGCCTATGTCGCGGCATTTCGCGGCACACCGATGCTTGTCCAGATTCTGGTGTTCTACAACGGCATAATCCCGTCCCTGGGATTCACGAGAGCGCCCGCGATTTACGCGGGGCTTATTGCGCTCAGCCTCAATAGCGGCGCGTACATGTGCGAAATTTTCCGGGGCGGGATCCAGTCCATCGACAAGGGGCAGGTCGAGGCGGCGCTTTCGCTCGGCCTCACCAAAACGCAGGCCATGCGCTATGTGGTCCTGCCGCAGGCGCTGGCAAACGCCATGCCCGCGATCGGCAACGAATTCATCACGCTTATCAAGGACTCGTCCCTGGTGTCGGTCATCAGCGTCGCCGAATTGACGTATCGCGCCAACCTGGTGGCGGCGAGGAACTGGGAATACAATACCATGTATCTGGCAATCGCCGGCATGTACTTTGTTATGACCTTTACCACCTCGAAGGTGTTGGGCTATCTGGAAGGGCGGTTGCGCGCGGGGTACGCGAAATGAGTGAAACGGGCGAAAACGCGATGATTCGCATTCAAGATGTGCACAAGAGCTTCGGCCGCCTCGAAGTCCTGAAAGGCGTGTCCGCGACGGTCAACCGGGGCGAAATGGTGTGCATGATCGGATCCAGCGGTTCGGGAAAAACGACGCTCCTGCGTTGCCTGAATCTTTTGGAGCAGCCGACAGGCGGACAAATCTGGATCGACGGGCTGGAAATAACCGCGCCGGGCGTGAGCCGCACGGACGTCCGGCGCGAGACGGGAATGGTGTTCCAGCATTTCAACCTGTTCCCCCACATGACGGTTTTGAAAAACATCATGCTGGCGCCGATGAAGGTGCGGGGCATTATCGCCGCCGAGGCGGAGACGACGGCAATGGCGCTCCTGGCCAAAGTCGGGCTTGCCGACAAGGCGAAGAATTATCCGTCGCAGTTGTCGGGCGGACAGAAACAGCGCGTCGCAATCGCCCGCGCAATGGCGATGAAGCCGGAAGTGCTCCTGTTCGACGAAGCGACGTCGGCGCTCGATCCGGAAATGACGAACGAAGTGATCAAGGTCATGCGCCAGTTGTCCGAAGACGGCATGACCATGATGGTGGTGACGCACGAGATGGGGTTTGCGAAAGAGGCGGCGCACCGGGTCATGTTCCTCGCGGAAGGCCGGATCGCCGAGTACGATACGCCCGAGGTTATTTTCAACAATCCGCAAAACCCGAAAACGAGAGCGTTTTTGCAGAGTGTGCTTTCCATTTGAGCAAAGGATGAATTATGTCGTTACTGGTTGTTGGCTCCATTGCGCTCGACACGATGAAAATGCCGAACGGCAAAGTGTACAAAAACGTTCCCGGCGGCAGTTGCGCGTATTTTGTCCACAGCGCCCGTTTCTTTTCGCCGACGCGGGTGGTGGGCGTCGTCGGCAAGGATTTTCCGAAAAAGAGCATTGAAGCTTTCAAAAAAGCCAAAGCCGATTTGACCGGCCTGCAAATACAGCCGGGGAAAACATTCCAGTGGCACGGCACCTATATGGCCGATATGAACAATCGGACGACGGATGCGCTTCACTTCGGCGTTCTCGGAACCTTCGACCCCGTCCTGCCGAAAAAATACCGGGACAGCACATGCATTTTCCTCGCCTGCTCCCAGCCCGAACTCCAGATGCGCGTTCTGGATCAGGTGAGCGGCAGTCCCCTCGCCGTCTGCGACACGATAGAAGTCTACATCAAGGACAGCCGCCCCGCGCTGGACAAGCTGATTCGCCGTTGCCAGGGCATGATCGTGAACGACACCGAAGCGAAACTGCTCACGGGGGACGACAATCTCGTTGCAACCGCGAACGCGATTCATAAAAAGTACAAGCTGGAATTTCTGGTGGTGAAAAAAGGCGAGCACGGCGGGATGCTGGTGACGAAGGACGGCATTGTTCCGTTCGCCGCCTACCCCTTGGCGAAAGTCGCCGATCCGACGGGCGCGGGCGACTGCTTCGCGGGCGGGTTTATGGGAACGCTGGCGAAAACCGGCAAGCGCGACGCCAAAACGCTCCGCCTCGCGGTCGCGAACGCGACAGCGGTCGCGAGTTGCTGCTGCGAGGGCATTGCCCAGACCGCCCTGCTGAAAGCAACAGCGGCGCAGATTCGGGCCCGTTCCAGCGCGTTTGTCAAAATGACCCGGCTTGGATGACAACGGCGGCATTATGAAGAACTGTCAGTCCATACTTGTGTGTTGTCTGGTCGTCGCCGTCTCGGCGTTCGTCGCCGGATGCCCGGGGAACCAGCCGGTGGCCTTGGT
>DAIPJX010000149.1:0-6362 GCA_036770065.1 Planctomycetota bacterium | reverse complement strand
GGAAGTATAATGAAGCACGGTACGGTTATTTCTTTCGCGCGCCGAATACTTTCGGCTTGGTCAGATTGTCAATCAGCGGGACGCAAGTGTTCATGAACAGAATGGCGTAGCACACGCCTTCCGGATAACCGGCAAACAAACGGACAAGCATGGTCACGCAACCACAACCAATGCCGAAAATGATTTGCCCCTTTTTCGACAACGGTTTCGTCACCATGTCGGTCGCCATGAAAAACGCGCCTAGCATCAATCCTCCTGCGCCGAGGTGCATGAGCCATGGCCCATGGAACCATTCGGTATACGCCGTTGCGGCGCCCGCGACGTACGGATGCGGCAACGCAAAACCAAGCACCGCGACCGTCGCGATAAAGCAGAGGGGAATCTGCCAAGTCACGATTTTGCGAACCATGAGGAACAATCCGCCAAGAATCAACAGTACAGCCGACACCTCGCCGATTGTCCCGCCTTCGGCGCCGAACCAGGTGAGGAAAATTTCCTCCCATGTGGGTTGCAGTGCGGCCGGTATGGCGTAGGTTTGATCGGCAAGTTGTTGCGCGGCAGGCATGTGCATGCCGGCAAGCGCGGTCGCGCCGGTCATGACGTCGACGCCTTGAATCGTTGCCGAAGTTGCGCTGGAGGCGGCGGATGCGGCATCCGACGTGGCCTGGGTCACCGCGTCGGGGATTGCCTTGATCCGGTCGCTGATTTGAGCGAACGTTCCGCCCAAGTCATACATCAGGTTGTTCCACCATTTGGCGGTAATGCCCAGGTGGGGCCATTCGCCAGACATCATGCGGTCCGGCATGCTGACCTGCATAAACGCGCGGGCAAGCAGCGCCGGATTCCAGATATTATGACCCAATCCGCCGAACGCGTGTTTGCCGATGCCCATGGCGAAAATTCCGCCCAGAGCCGCCGCCCACCAGGGGAGGTTGACCGGGCAAACCGCCGCGAGCAGGAGGCCGGTGACAATGGCACTGCCGTCGCGGAGGGAAGATGGGCGTCCCCGCCATTTGGTCAGGATCGCTTCGGCGACGACGCAGGCGACGACCGACGCCACGACGACGGTGAGAGCTCTCCACCCGAAAACGACGACCGACCAGATAAGCGCCGGAACAAGCGCCAGGCATACGGTGAACATGATGCGCGGCGTCGAGTCCGGGTCCCGGACGTGGGGCGAGTTGTTGATGTTGAACAAGATTGTTTCTTCAGGTTGTGCCGACATAATGCGATTCCTGTCTGTGCCGATTTGAACTTATTTGGATAAGGCAGCCACTTGTTTCTTGCGGTTGATCTCCGCTTTTTCCATGCGGACCCATTGCACAATCGGCCGCTTGGACGGGCAAACATAGGTGCACGAACCGCACTCGATGCAATCGCGCGCGTTCGCTTCTTCCGATTCGGCGAGAAGCCCCGACTCGCCATAGTTCGACAGCGTGCACGGCAAAAGCCCCATCGGGCACGCTTCAACGCAGCGGGCGCAACGGATGCACGGGTCGTAGACGTATGCGGCGGGATCGGTGAGGGCGAGAACGCCGTTGCCGCCCTTGTTTGTCGCCCAATCGAGATCGCGCATGGGCATGCCCATCATCGGGCCGCCGACAATCAGTTTTTTCGTCGCTTTGGCGTCGAATTCGCATTCGGTGAGCAGATCGATGGCCATAGTGCCGATGCGGACCCAGAGGTTCGCCGGTTTTTTCACGCCCGGACCGGTGACGGTGACGATACGCTCGGTCAGCGGATGCCCGAAGTGAAGGGCGTCATAAACCGCATACATCGATGCGACGTTATGGACGAGAACGCCGACATCCATGGGCAGCCCGCCGGAAGGAACGACTCTGCCGGTAATGGCGTAGATAAGCTGTTTTTCAGCTCCCTGCGGATACATGACGGGCAGGCCGACGACGGTAATGTCCCGTCCCAATTCCCTGGCCGCGTTTGTCATCGAAGCGATGGCGCGGGGCTTGTTGTTTTCAATGCCGACGAAGATTTTCTTCGCGCCGACCGCTTTGGCGGCGAGAAGCGCGCCCTGGAGGATTTCCTTCGGGAACTCCGTCATGAGCCGGTCGTCGGCGGTGAGGTACGGTTCGCATTCCGCGCCGTTGAGGATAAGCGTGTCCATCGGCTTGTCCGCCGGCGGAGCGAGTTTGACGTGGGTCGGGAAAGTCGCGCCGCCCATGCCGACAATGCCGGCGGCCTGGACGAGCGTTCTGATTTCGTCGGGCGAAAGGGCGTCGACGTCATGCCGGATGATTGCGTCGGGGTGCCATTCATCCTTGCCGTCGTTTTCGATTTTGAGCGCATCGACCAGAAAACCCAGCGGATGGCGGAGCTGAATCACGCTTTTGGCGATGCCGGACACCGATGCGTGGGCGGGCGCGGAGACAAAGCCCTGGTTGTCGGCAATGCGCTGGCCGCGCAGGACGCGGTCGCCGATTTTGACGTTCGGCGTCGACGGTTTTCCGATGTGCTGTGAAAACGAGATCGCGACAAAAGGCGGTTGTTTCGCCGCCCGAAGCGGCAAATCCCTGGTTGCGTCCTTGTTTTCCGGCGGATGGCAACCGCCCTTGAACAATGCCTTGTGGCTCATGGGGAAACTCCAATCATTCCTGTCGTATGCCATGCTCGAGGCGAATTGGTTCCGGCAACGTTACTCAAAGCGAATGCGCAGGTTGCTCCCAATCGTTTCGCCAAAAACAATTCTCTTTGAGTTCAGTAATTATCCGACCTGCCTTCGGTCAACGTTTCGCCCGGGATGGTGGCGGTAAGGTTTTTCGGCCAATCCGGGCTGTTTTCGCGTGCGGCGCGAAGGTCGGCGATGACGTTATGCGGGCAGACGGGCACGCATTTTCCGCATGAAATGCATTTCGAATAGTCGATTTCCGCGAGCTGGTTGGGCACTGTTATGGCGCCGGTGGGGCAGACCTTTTCGCATTTCTTGCAGGAAATGCAGGCGTGGGCGCAGATTTTGTTCGCCATTGCGCCCTTGTCGCGGTTGTGGCATATGACGTGTATGACCTTGTCGATCGGGTCGACGGCCATGAGGTTGCGCGGGCACGCGACGACGCACTTTTTGCACGCGGTGCAGATTTCCTCGTTGACGACGGGGCGCTTGTCTTCGCTCATGGTTATTGCGCCGAAGGGGCAGGACTGCATGCAGTCGCCGTAGCCCAGGCAGCCGTAGCGGCAGTCGAGCCAGCCGCCGCCAAGCCCGAAATTGGATGCGCCGCGGCAGGTCTGGATGCCGGAGTAGATGGCGACTGTCTTGACGTTTTTATGCTGGCAGTGGCAATGCGCGACGGAACGGACTTTGTTTTCGACGGCCACGCCCATGATTTTGGCGATTTCCATGCCGACTTTGACGCCGCCGGGGGCGCACAAGGTCGGGTCGGCGCCCTTGAGGGCGACCGCTTCGGCGTATCCGGCGCAGCCGGCATATCCGCAGCCGCCGCAATTTGCGCCGGGAAGGACGGCGTTTATCATTCCGACTTTTGGGTCAACTTCGACGGCGAAGCGTCGCGATGCATAGGCCAACACCAGGGCGAGCACCCCTCCCAATGCGACCATGGCGATAAGAGCAATCATTTTTCTTCCTTACATCAGCGGGCGGAAGCGCATGAACGACGGCATGATGAATTTTGCCGGCGTTCATGGTTAATACGCCGGTTATATGATTCCATTGAATCCGAAGAACGACAACGCCATGCCGGCGGCGGCAATGAACGCGACCGGAATGCCGCGGAGCGCGCGCGGTATGGGCGCGAGTTCGAGACGTTCGCGGATGCATGCCATCAGGTAGAGGGCAAGGGTGAAGCCGACGCCGCCGAAGATGCCCAGCGCCGTGTTTTGCGCCAACGCTTCGGGCAGGGGCAGGGCGGCGTAGTCGATGACGCGCATTTGGGTGGAGCCGAGAACGGCGCAGTTTGTGGAGATGAGGGGCAGGTAGATGCCCAAAGCCTGGTAGAGATCCGGCGCCGCTTTTTTCATGACGATTTCGACGAACTGGACGAGCGCCGCGATAATCAGGATAAAGCTGATGATGTCGAGGTATTCATCGAGTCCGTACGGTTTCAGAAGAAGCTTGTAGATGAGCATGGTGGCGAAGCAGGACAGTCCCATGACGAAGATGACGGCCATCCCCATGCCGAAGGCGGAGTCCCGTTTTTTCGAGACGCCTATGAAGGGGCAGATGCCGAGGAATTGGTTCAGCACGAAGTTCTGCACAAAAATCATGCCGAACATCAGGACGAGATAATCCTTCATTTCTATTTACTCCTCTTGTTCTTCAGCAAGGCCAGATAGTTGAACAAGCCCATCATCAGGCCGAGGGTGAGGAACCCGCCCGGAGCGAGAATGAAGATGGTCTGGGTGTACTCGGAAAGCCCGTCGGCGAAGGGGATGCCGAAGAAGCTTCCGGAGCCGAGGATTTCGCGGATGGTCGCGAGGAGGATGAGCGCAAGCGTGAAGCCGAGTCCCATGCCGATGCCGTCCGCGGCCGAGGCGATTGGTCCGTTTTTGCTCGCGAAAGCTTCGGCGCGCGCCATGATGATGCAGTTGACGACGATGAGCGGCAGGAAGATTCCCAGTGCGGCTTTGAGGTCGGGGAAATAGGCGGCCATGATCAGTTTGACCAGCGTGACGAAGGTGGCGATGACGACAATGAAGACGGGAATACGCACTTCATCGGGCGCGCCTTTTTTGATTAATGATATGATGATATTGGAACAGACCAGAACAAAGGTGGTGGCGAGTCCCATACCTATGGCTTTTTCCACAGATGTGGTCGTCGCCAAAGTTGGACACATGCCGAGGACAAGGACAAAGACGGGATTTTCCCGAAATATCCCCCGGACTAAATCGGACAATACGTTCATACCTATCCCCCGAGCGCATCGGTGATATGGAAATGCACCAAAATAAGGAAAAAATACGCGAAAAACACCAATATGCCAATGAAAACGCTAATAATGAATGTTGTATGTTTTTTGGAAATAATTGCAAATAAAATCGTCGCCATCCGGGGATTTACCGTATAAAGGCGCGTCATTCGTTGCGTCATGGCGTCATGGCGCCTGGTTTATGTGCGCATCCAGGTATGTGTTACGATGGTGTTGTCGGGGACGTCGGCGAAGATGTCCGCTCCGTTGTAGACGACGACGTTTTTGCCGATTTTCGTCCGCATGAAAACGGTTGCGCCCATGCCGATAACCGAGTTTTCGCCGATGGCGACGTTGCCGGCGAGGACGGCTCCGGGTGCTATGTGGACGTTTGCGTCCAGCCGGCAGTCGTGGGAGACGACGGCGTTGGTGTTGATGATGCACGCGTCGCCGATGACCGCTTCCGAGCCGATGACCGCGCCCGCCATGACGTGTATGCCGCGACCGAGAACGGCGTGGGTGTGGACGGCCGCTTTTGGGTGGATTATGGCGGGGAATTCGTGTCCCGCGATTTCGAGTTCACGGAAATGCGCGCCCCGGTCCGCTTGTTTTCCGGCGATTCCGTAGGCGAGGACGAGATGGTTGCTCCCTTCTTTGCGGAGCGTTTCGAGAAAAGCATTGTTGCCCAGGACCGGATAGCCGGCAATGAGGGCTCCGGGTTGCGCGTAGGCGTCGACAATGCCGTGGATGCGGTGGACACCGGCCTGTTCGATTGCTTCAATGCATTCGCGAGCGTGTCCGCCGCCGCCGAGGAGGACGAGCGCGTTTTTATCGGGTTGGGTTACAGCCTTTTGCCGAAGTGCTTTTTCCACATCGGCCCGCCGCACATGGGGCATGTTTTTGAACATGTCGATGGCCAGCCCGCCGGACTGGAACAGATCCCATGCCGAGCGTGAAAATCGCGCGTCCGGCTGATTGGGAACGGGTGAGGGAGCGGGGCGGCCGGCGCGCACGTCGCTTTCGTTGTCCGCGATATGGCCAAAAATTCCGCCGACGGGGACGGTTTGGTTTTCGGCGCAATCGGGATGGAAGATTCCATCCGCCGGACTGACGAGGGAGAATGCGGCCTTGGATGTTTCCAATTCAGCCAAGGGCTGGCCTTTGACGACGCGTTCTCCCGGCGCTTCCAGGATGCGGGCCACCAGGTACGCGTCGTCGTTGACCAGTTCTTTGGGGATTGTGATTTGATGGAGCATTGTCGGTTACGACCCTATATTCCGGCAGCATACGGGAAGGTTGTTGTTGGCGAGATGGAACGCAACGCAATCACAACAGACGGCATGGCGCGGGCAATCCGTGTTCGGGCAGGTGCAGCGTTTTTTGTTTTGCGCCGCATTGGCGCATTCTCCGCATTCGGGCATGGTGATTTTTCCTTTCGTATTTTCGATTTGCCTGTAATCTTTCTGTCCGTCGTTTATATCAGGA
>DAIPJX010000317.1:0-1824 GCA_036770065.1 Planctomycetota bacterium | reverse complement strand
TATTACATAGACCGTACAGTTATATTTTCGCCGACGATTCCGGGGAAAGCCCCCTTCTCCATCAGCGGCTTCCGTTCCGGGTGCGCAAGCAGCCATTTGTTGACGGCGAACAGCAGCTTTTCTTCGCCGTCGCCGGTTGCGGCAAAATCAGCCGGGAGCGGATCATTGGTGCCGCGCGGCAAAACAACCACCGCCTTGAACCCGGCGTCCTCGACCATGCACGGCGCGAAATGAAGACACGTCCCGTACAACTCCACCGCATCGCCCCTTTTCATGAAAAACGCTTTGACGTCCCCCACATCGAACGATTCGTTTTTCACCTGATCCAGACTGCCGAGCAAAAGAACCAAATCGGTGACGGCAATATCGATTTCGCTGCCCTTATGGTATTCAAGGCCGTTGAGCGAGCTATTCCGGCCATTGCAGTACCCTATTTCATACGGAATAAAACCGTAAAACCGGTTCAAAAAATCCCGATACTCGGAAATAGACTCCATCGCCTCAACCGACGGGACATACACGGTGCCTTCGGCGGGAGACGGCGATTCCTTTTCCATCCAGGAAACAAGTAGCGAAAAATCATGCCTAATCCGCTTTCCGTACCGGAGAAAGGCGGGATCGTCGATGGAAAGAACCTGCGTACCGTTGGAAACAGTTGCCTTGCTCATTTGCCCACTCCTCCTTTCGTCAAGACTCAGCCCTGAATAACCTCCCAGTGCATCATCTTGGCAAACTTCTTAAATGCGGGCAAGTATTCTCCATACGCCATCGCCACGTGGTGAGCGACGCCGGTTGAAGTGACGGTGTCGAGCAAATCGGCAACATGCCGCTCAAACCTGACCTTGGCATAGGTGCCCTTGAGAAGTTTTTCCATAGGCATGGCTGTGCCTTTCGCCAGAAACAACCGCGTGCGCCCGCGCGCCGAATCGATGCGCACAATATTCACCGGTCCCGACTTCATGACAAAATCTGCGGTCACGCCCTTGCCGCCGGCGAAATACGTATCCAGACTGCATTCGCACTTGCCGTCCCACAGATTGACCGGCGCAACACCGCAATGCCACATCAAGGCGAAATTCTCCTTGAAGTCGATTTGCGAAAGATCGGCGAGAAACGGCGTCTCGACTCCGGCCGCCGAGAGCGCCAGCATGGACATGGACCCCTCAACGTCTCCTTCGCAGGTCAAAATATGACCAAACGATTGGAGGATGGACATCATGGCGCAGGGAGCGATGCCGTACTTGGCGGCGTACTCGGGCCAGCAACGAACCGCGACCGCGTCAAGCTTGTTGGCGGAAAGAAACTGCCGCGTAGCCGCACAAAGGCGCGCGATCTTCTTCACCTGATCGTTGGTGACGCCGGTGCAGACAAAACGCGTGCGGACGATCTCTTCCTCTTTCGCCGCTTCGGCGTCCGACACTTCGCGGTCGAACATGTCGGCGATTTCGTAATGATCCAAAAGCACGCCCGCTTCACTGTAATTGCGAAGCTCGTCGGGAGCGAGATTGAAAAAGCCGTGGGCGCGGAATCCCACCAGGCCGAAATGCGCCCGTTCAAGCGCGACCTTGATCCGGAGGGCATCCACCCATTCGACATCAATGTCGTCCGCCACAATGCAGGAAAAATTGTCGTTGCCCGCCTTGTACAAATTCGATGCGTTCAGGTTGACGCCGCAAACGGAATTGAGACGAATTTTCCCGCCGTTGTAGGGCAGTTCGTTAAACGCCCAAAGAAGGACGGGCTTGCGTATGACGCGGTCGATTATAAGAGCGAGGTGCCCAAGATGGAAGGTGCCCGAAATAATGACGACGCCGTCGATATTTT
>DAIPJX010000148.1:0-6375 GCA_036770065.1 Planctomycetota bacterium | reverse complement strand
TACGCCAACGGCGTTTCGCTTGCCGGCGGCGGCGCGTTGCTGCGCGGGCTCGACAAATTGATCATGAAGGAAACGCGCGGCATTCCCGTCCATATTTCCGAAGAACCGCTCAAGGCTGTCGCCAGGGGAACCGGCCTGTTTATTGAAGGCATTGAGGACTACGGACAATACCTGGACAGCGGCGACGAAGAGTAGCCGCCATGCGCAACCCCGTTCTCCCCCCCCTCATGCTGTTGGTTCTCGCCGCCGCCCTGTACATGTTGCCGGACGGTTCTTTTTATTCATGGCAGCTTGCCCTGCGCGGAGCGTATGCGCGTTTGTTTCGCCCGCCCGATCCCCGTCCCGATATCGAACCGGGCCGTTTTGACGATCGGCGCGATTTGCTTGACCTCCTCGCCCAAAAAAATTCGGAAATCGCCGACTTGCACCGGCGCATCCGCGAACTCGGCGTTACCCGCGAGGAAGTCGGCGATATCGGCATAATCCCCGCCCGCATCGTCCGGCTTGGGCCGGACAATACGCTCGACACCTTCACCATAGACGCCGGATCCGGCGATGGGGTTCGCCCCGGCGATCCTCTGGTGGTGGGGCAGGCGCTGGTCGGCATTGTGGTGCGAAGCGACGAACACGCGTCTCTCGCCCTTTCGCTCTCATCGACCGGTTGTTATATTTCCGCCCGTCTCGGCGAACCGGAAAGCTCGGTGGAACGCCCGCGCCAGCTTGCCGCCGTGCGCGGCGCCGGCGACGGCGAGGTTCGGGCGGTTGTCTTTTCCTCCGCCACCGCCGCGAAAACCGGCTGGGCCGTCACGACGAGCGGTCTTGAGGCCGCTGTTCCGGAAGGGCTGTTAATCGGCGCAATCGCCGGGCCGTTCGGGGAAGGACTGGAAAGCGGAACGACGGAGGCGGAACTGAGGCCGGCGACCGATCTGTCGTCGCTTGATTTTGTCGCTGTGGTCGCGCGGCGGTGAAGGCCGCGGTTTTTCGAAGGAAATTGCCGGAAACGGAACAATTACTCCATGTACGATCATGAAATTCGCTGGTCGGCGCTGATCCCGCTCTCGCTTGCGCTTGGGCTGGTTGTGCTTGGCGTGGAGACGACCGGCGTGTGGGGCGCGTTTCCGGTGCGGCCCGACTGGTTTTGGGTTTTGGCGTTTTTTGCCGCAATGCGGGCGCTGCCCGTATCGTCCATTTGCGTGTTTGCGTGGTGCGGCTTTGCGCGCGATATGCTGCTTGGGCCGAGGCCCGGCGCCGCGTCCATCGCCTTTATCCTGATTGGATGGATTGCGTTGTACTGGAAGCCGCTCGCCGCGACGCGCGGATGGTTCGGGCAGGCGCTCGCGGTCGGCATGAGCGCATTTTTGGTCGGTGTCGTCAAAAGCTGTCTGGACGCGGGATGGATGTTCGCCGGGATGGTTGATTCGATCTTTTTCATTTCGCTCGGAATCGGGATGTTGTCCGGGGTTCTGTTCATTCCGGCGGCGATTTTCCTCTCGGTCGGGCCGTTCAGGCCATGGCGCGAGCGGACGGGACTGTTTTTGTGATTCTATGCTGAAGATCCGGATTGTCGTCATTGCCGTATTTTTTTGTCTTTTGTTCGCAGGCGGTATTCTCCGCCTGGCGAATTTGCAAATCCAGCGTTCCGCCGAACTCGCCGCCTACCGCGACAACCGCCTGAGCCACATGGAGCAAAAAGCCCCGATACGCGGGCGCATTGTCGACGCCGCCGGGAAGATCATCGCCGAAGATCAGCCGACGCAGGATCTCTGGCTGGTTCCGGCCCGTCAGGAGCGGGTCAACCGGCGCAGGGAAATCGTATCCAATCTGCCGCCGCTCACCGCCAGCCAGTTGCAACAACTGGCCGTCATGCGCGGAGACGAGCGCGAATTCGAATACAACATCGCCCGCGCCGCCTTGATCGATTCCAACCCTCTGGTCGCCGAATTGTCCAGCCGCCTGTCCATGGACAAGCGGGATATTGCGGAGAAACTCCTTTCCGCCGCCATCAGCGGCAGACCGGCATCGACGGTTGACTTGACCTATCCCCGCCTGGCGATTCCCGACATTGATTTTGCGCTGGCGCTGGAGATCCGCGCCGCCCGCGCCAATCCGTACGATAACGGGGTGTGGCGTCCGGCGGAGATGCGAACCGGCGGCAAGCGGTTTTATCCCGCGGGCAAATTGCTTGGCCATCTTACCGGCACGGTCGGTAAATTGACGGCGGAGGAATACGTCGAACTGCGGGGCAAATGGAACGGCGACGGCAAGGAAGAGGGCAAGCGCGTCATCACGAAACAGGGCAGGGCGTTCTTTTCCATTCTCTCGGATGAAAACGGCGAGTCCGTGTCCGACGAGGAGTTGATCATTCGCCTCCGCGAAATGAAGCGGAACGGCAGGATGATCAAAACGCAAGGTTATTTCGCCAACGAAACAGTCGGGCGCGGCGGGCTTGAACAGTGGTACAATGAAGCGCTTCGGGGCAGGCACAAGCTGCAACGCCTGCGCCTGGCCCGCGACGAAACCAGCGGGCGGCGGCGATTCGAACCGAAAGGCGAAGTCGAACAGGCGGTCAACGGTTCCGACATTCGCCTGAGCCTGCGGCTGGACATCCAGCGCCAGGCGTATGAAATAATGGAAAAGCACATCAGGGAAGTGGCGAGGAAACACGACGCCGTCGCCAACGACTGGATCGAATCCGGCGTCGCCATCATGATGGATCCCGGAAACGGCCGCATCCACGCGCTTGTCAGTTTGCCTTCGTACGATCCGAACACGTTCAATCGCGATTTTGAAAAACTGCGTGACGATCCGGCGCAGCCTTTGGTTGATCGTGCGCTTGCGGGCATTTATCCTCCGGGTTCGGTGGTCAAGCCGATTGTCGGGCTTGCGGCGCTTTCGGAGAACGCGATAATGCCGGGCGAACGTTTCACTTGCGAACGCGTGATGTATTTGGGCGGAGCGCGTTTCACTTGCCTTGGCCTGCACGGCGAAATCGATCTCGAGTCGGCGTTGATGCATTCGTGCAACATCTTTTTCTACCATGCCGGCGAAAAGCTGGGCGGGCGCAATTTGTACCAATGGTACGCGAAAACCGGCCTCGGTCACCGCACCGGCATCGACGTCGCGGGCGAAGCGGCGGGCATTCTTCCCCGCACCGCCTATACCCGCCGCGGTTGGGCGACCGGCAACACGTATCACATGGCGATTGGGCAGGGGATTGCGATAACGCCGCTCCAGATTGCCGTCGCGTATTCCGCGCTTGCCAATGCCGACGGCAATGTCATGCGCATCGTCCGTCCCCACTTGATGATTCCCCCGGCGAAAGAACCGGAAACGCCGGAAGAGGAAGCGATCGCCCGCGAAGCAATGGAGTTGGATCAGCCTGTCGCCGAAATCATGATTGATCGCGAAGCGATCGCGAGCGTTCGCGAAGGCATGTGGGAGGTGATTCAGGGAAAACCGGAAACGTCTGAACTTGGTTCGGGGCGGCTTGCCGCGTTTCCCATGCCGGGCGGCGGGTATTTGATGGAATGGGCCGGCAAGACCGGCACGGCGGAATGGAGCCGGGTCGAGAACGGCACGGTGCGCAAACAAATTTCCCATGTCTGGTTTGCCGGCTATGCGCCGTTCGACCGGCCGGAAATCGTGGTGGTCGTCATGCTGCCCGAAGCCGGCGGCGGCGGCGGCGGCACCTGCGCGCCGATAGCCAAGGATCTGATCCGCATGTGGTTCAACCTGCCGGAACGGCTGGAGTATTTCGGCGAAGAGGAGGATTCGCTTGGGTAGAATCGATCCGTGGCGCGTTGACTGGCTTTTCCTGATAACGGTTCTGGCGGTTATCGGATTGGGGTTGCCGTTTCTTCGTTCGTCGGCGACGCCGGCCGATTTCACCCGCCAGATTGTCTGGCTTGCCGTCGGCATCGGCGCCATGATATTTTTCGCCCTGGTCGATTACCACTTCTGGATTCGCCACGCGTATCTGTTGTATGCCGCGTCCATTGCGTTGCTTCTTGTCGTGCTGAAGGCTCCCGCCATCAACAGCGCCCATAGCTATCTTCGGGTCGGTCCCGTCGGCATGCAGCCGTCCGAACTGTTCAAGCTGGCGCTTATCATGGCGCTTGCCCACCATTTGGGAAAGCGTGAAAACCAGCATATGCTGCATGGGCTGATCATTCCGTTCGCCTTGACGCTGGGTCCCGTTTTCCTCATCCTCATGCAACCGGATTTGGGGACAGCGCTCACCATTCCCCCCATTCTGTTCGCGGCCCTGTGGGTTTCGGGCGCGCGTTTTTCCCATTTGTTCGCCGCCGTCATGCTTGGGTTGGCGTCGCTTTGGCCCATGTGGCGGTATGTCATGCGTCCGTACCAGAAGGTCCGCATCTATGCGTTTTTCGATCCGGAGAAATACGAATCGGGCGAAGCGTACCAACTTCTCATGAGCCTGACCGCGATCGGCTCCGGCGGCGTCGCCGGCATGGGACTCGGCAACGGCGTCATAACCGATCTCAATCTGCTGCCGGAAAAACACAACGATTTCATCTTCGGCGTCATTGCCGAGGAAGGCGGATTCGCCGCCGCGGGCGCGATGATTTTCCTTTTCCTCATCCTCTCGCTTATGGGGCTGCACATCGCCAACAACGCGGTGGACAGGTTCGGACGTATTCTCGCCGCCGGTGTCGCCGTCATTATCGGGTGGCAGGCGGCGTTAAACATCTATGTCGTGACCGGACTGTTCCCCACGACCGGCGTTACGTTGCCGTTTGTCAGTTACGGGGGGTCGTCGCTTGTCGTGACGTGCGCCATGGTCGGCGTTGTACTGAACGTCAGCCAGGCGCGGCCAACCCTTGACAAGATAGAAAATCCCGATAAAATATAGCTGTTTGGGAGAATGACCGCATGTTGATTCCCGGACGCCACCCAACGGACGCACCCGGTGGGGAGACAATATACGAATATACGGCATTGTGCGCTGTAGCGCTCATTAACGCTGATATAAACGTCTCTTTCATGAAAGGTCATTCCAATGCCCAACATGCCTGATCCATTCGCAGCGAACGTCCCGGGAAAGAAACTGACCAAATACGACTTGATTCAAGCCATCCGCACCGATATCGTCGGTGAACTGGAAGCTATTTTCCTGTACGACGCCCATGCCGTCTCAACCGACGATCCGGTTGTGAAAGCGGTTCTCGCCGAGATCCGCGATGAGGAACGCGCCCATGTCGGCGAACTCATGACGCTGTTGAAATATCTCGACGCGAGCGAGGCGGAGCATTTGCTTGAAGGCGAGGGCGAAGTGAGGGAAATGATGGAGAAGCTCGGCGTCAACCCCGGCGACGCCATCGGTGACAGCGGCGCGACTATCGGCAGCCTGAAATAGGAGACGGCGATGAAATATCTTATGCGTGACGGCGCGCCCCTGACCAGTGGGCAGTGGGAAAAAATCGACAAGGCTGTCGTGGAACAGGCGAAGGGCATATTGGTCGGGCGGCGTTTTTTGACGCTTGTCGGCCCGGTGGGCGGTCAGGCGGAGACGGTTCCTCTCGATCAAATGGGCGATATTCCGGCCGCATCCGCCGATTTTTGGGGAAACGGCGACACGGACGCCATCAATATTGCGACCCGTCGTTGGCTTGAAATCGTCATGGTGTACAGCGATTTCCTCATCAGTTGGCGTGATATTGAGAACGAAAACGGCGCCGGCGTACAAGCCGCCATGGATGCCGCCGTCACTTGCGCCAGAAAAGAGGACGATCTGATTCTGTACGGCGACAAGGCGCGGGGCATTGCCGGCCTGACCACTGCCCAAGGCATTAACAAGCTTTCGATCGGCGATTGGGACAAGGGCGAAACGCCGGTTCAGGACGTAGCCAAAGGGTTGGAGGTTCTGTCGCAAAAAGGCCATTCCGGTCCCCGGACCTTGTTGGTGTCGGCCGATTTGTACGGCAAGCTCCATCGCATTCAGCCCGGCGCCGGGGTGATGGAGATTGAACGCGTCAAGGGCATGGTCGACGGCAATGTATTCCGCTGCCAGCGGCTGGAGAAAAACAAAGCCCTGCTCGTTTATTGCCAGCCGCACAATATGGATTTGGTGGTTGGACAGGATATGATAACCGCCTATATGGGCAATGAAAAGATGGATCATTCATTCCGCGTCATGGAGACGGTTGTTCCGCGCGTCAAGCGTCCGTCGTCCATTGTCCTGTTTGGGTAGTGCATGGCGTTATGGCCAGTCGTAAGAGGGGGAGGGCAAAAGCCCTTCCCCTCTTGCATGACATTCCAGTTTCGTTGGCATTCGCTGATTGACGTTATTTCGCGCTGTCGTCAATGAGCTTGAGCCACGCTTCGCCCGTGTCTCCGCCATACTGTTTCAGGTAG
>DAIPJX010000316.1:0-1840 GCA_036770065.1 Planctomycetota bacterium | reverse complement strand
GGAGAAGAGATGGGAGCTATCGGGACAAACGAACCAGAAGAAGCGCGGCGTCGGCGGGACTGACGCCGGAAATACGCATCGCCTGATCGAGATTCTCCGGTTTCATCGTCGAGAGCTTTTCCGTCGCCTCCCGGCTCAGGCCGTCCACGCAAGCGTAATCGAAATCGGAGGAAATGCGAAGGCGGCGGTGTTTTTCCATATGGGCTATCTGCCGCAAATGCCGGGCTATATATCCGTCATATTTCGTCTCTATCGTTACCTGCTCGGCGACGCGCGGCGGAAGCGACGCCAATGACGGCTCTGCCCGCGCAATTTCGTCCCAGGACGTCTCGGGGCGGCGCAAACGCTGCGCAAGAGAATGGCCGGCGCTATCGTGCCCTTTTTCCAGCGCCGCCCTGGCGCACGCAATTTCCCCGGCCATGCGTTCAACCATATCGGCCCGTTCTTGCGGGACCAACCCGATCGCGGCCGCCAAACGGGTCAGGCGCAAATCGGCATTGTCCTGCCGCAACAACAACCGGTACTCCGCACGGCTGGTAAACAACCGGTACGGCTCCTCCGTGCCGCGCGTAACCAAATCATCAATCAATACGCCGATATACGCCTGATCGCGGCCAAGCGTGAACCGCTCCCTCTCCAACGCTTTCAGGGCGGCGTTCGCGCCCGCGACCACCCCCTGCGCCGCCGCCTCCTCATACCCGGACGTGCCGTTCAATTGGCCGGCGGTGAACAATCCCGGGATGCGTTTCGTCTCCAATGTGGATCGGAGTTCGGTGGAACGGACGGCGTCATACTCCACCGAGTAGCCGTAGCGGATAATCCGCGCCCGTTCCAGTCCGGGAATGGAATGAATGATTCTCTCCTGCAATTCCTGCGGCATGGAAAGGTACATTCCGTTGAGATACGTCTCCACCGAATCCGCGCCCTCCGGTTCGACAAACAGGTGATGCACCTTTTTCTCGGGAAAACCGGCAACCTTGGTTTCAAAATTCGGGCAATAACGGGGGCTGGCTCCGGCGACCGCACCGGATATAAGCGGGGATTGATGCAAATTGTCGTTGACCAGATTAAATGTTTCCTCCGTCGTCCAGGTGGAATGGCAGGGAATATTGGGAGACGCCGCCCCCTCCATGGTGTAACTGAACGGCGTGGGGCGTTCGTCACCGGGTTCAATGCGCATTGCGCTCGTGTCGAGCGTGCGGGCGTCAAGCCGGGGACACGTGCCGGTGCGCAACCGGAACAGCGGGAACCCGAGTTCCAGGAGCGCTTCGGAAAGATGCGGCGCCGACGGCTCGCCCATGCGTCCGCCCGCCCATTGGCTTTGGCCGAGGTGAAGTTTTCCCCGAGCGAATGTTCCCGAGCAAATGACCGCCGCTTTACACGGAATCGTATCGCCTGAAAATGTGCGGACACCGGCGACGCGGCCTTGGGATGTCGCGATGCCGACCGCTTGTCCCAAACGGATGGACAGGTTTTCCAGCCGTTCCAGAAACGCCTTGACCCATGCCTGATACTTCCAGCGGTCAATTTGCGCGCGCGGGCTTTGGACCGCCGGGCCTTTGGATGAATTCAGCATGCGGAACTGAATTGCGTTGTTGTCCGCCGCCAGCCCCATCATGCCGCCAAGCGCGTCGATCTCCCTGACAAGCTGGCCTTTGCCAACGCCGCCAATGGCGGGATTGCATGATATATGGCAGATTTTATCCGGATCCATGGTCAAAAGAAGCGTTCGGGCGCCAAGACGGGCCGAGGCAAACGCCGCCTCGCACCCCGCATGACCGCCGCCGATAACAACCACATCGTATTCCATGCAATGCCTTGCCTACAGCGTTTTAAACAG
>DAIPJX010000315.1:0-1848 GCA_036770065.1 Planctomycetota bacterium | reverse complement strand
GTTCGCTGCGAAGTTCGGCGTGGGCGATCCGGAGCGCGCGCTGTTCTGGTTCTGGCCCAGCTGCGCCGGAGCGGAATCGCTCATGCCGGTTCCTCTCTGCTTGATTCGTCTTCCGCATCGTATTCAGTGTCGGGGAGGGAAAGGAGTTCCTCGTCCTTTTCCGAATATCGTTCCAGCATATAGCCATCGTCGGCGTGCCAGGTCAACCATACTTCGTCGTTCCAACTGATCGGCTTGACTTCGTCGAGAAGGAAGCGGTTGTGGGTTCGGTAGACGGCGAGGCGGTATTCGCCGACGCGGACCCAGTACTTGGTATTGGAGCCGAGGTAGACAGCTTCTTCGACCTCGCCCTTGACGACATTCAACCGTTCGTGATCGTCCGGTTTTTGCGAGAGAATGCGCAGCTTTTCCGGACGAAGGCTCAAGTGGATGGCGCCGCCGACGCGGACTTTTTTGTCGTTAAAGACAAGAACGTCGCCAAAGCCTTCGATTTCGATAAGCGAGTATTCACCGTCGACGCGTTTGACCCTGCCGTCGAAGAAGTTGGTGTCGCCGATAAAGGCGGCAACGAAGGACGAGCGCGGCGCTTCGTATATTTCGGCGGGCGAACCGGTTTGTTCCACTTTGCCCTGATTCATGACGGCGATGGTGTCGGAGATGGACATAGCCTCGCCCTGATCGTGGGTGACGTAAAGAAAGGTGATGCCGACTTCGTCGTGGATGCGGTCGAGTTCGACCAGCATTCGTTGGCGAAGCTTCAGATCGAGCGCGGCCAGCGGTTCGTCGAGAAGGAGGACTTGCGGTTTGTTGACGAGTGCGCGGGCAATGGCGACGCGCTGTTTTTGCCCGCCGGAAATTTCGCTGACTTTTTTATAGGCGTGATCGGTCATATCCGCCATGTCGAGCATGCGCTCAACTTCGCGCTTGATTTCGTCGTTGGAGCGCTTGGCTATGCGCAGGCCGAAGGCGATGTTCTGATACACGTTTAGATGAGGGAATAGGGCATAATTCTGAAAGACGGTGTTGACCTGCCGTTTTTCCGGCGGCAGATCGGTGATATCTTTTCCGTCCAGTATCACGCGTCCCGATTGAGGGCGCTGGAATCCGGCGCAGATGCGCAGAAGCGTCGTTTTTCCGCAGCCGGAGGGGCCGAGGAGGGAAAACACTTCGCCCTGTTTGATGGAGAGCGACACATTGTCGACCGCCCGCACGGCGCCGAACGCCTGCACGATATTGTGGAATTCAAGAAATTGCGCCATGATTCTCCCGTCGGGTCTCGCAAACAACTTGCCGCCGCCACACCCGTGAGTCAAAATTGTAATCTCCAGCTGGGTTGAAGCAACTGTTTTTCACAATTTTTCATATATCCCAGCCGAAAAAGCGCGGAAACCATAACGAAAGCGCCGGCCAATACGATACCAGCCCGAGGCAGATGATCATGGCTGCAAAAAATGGGATCGAAGCGCGGGCCGTCTGCCACATGCCGGCCCGCGTCATATCGGCGGCGGTTTGAAGGTTGTACGCTTGCGGCGGCGTGACGAGGCCGATGGCCAGGTTGAACACGACCATGACGCCGAATTGGGGCAGTCCCATGCCGCACATGGCGGCGAGCGGGATAAACAACGGCGCTATCAGGGTGATGATGGCGGGCATGTCCAGCACGCATCCGGCCAGGAGAAGAATGATGTTGATGAAGAGAATCGAGCCAACCCGCCCTCCCGCGAACGAATAGACGGCGCGGCATAATTCGTCGATAACGCCGGCCGATTCCAGAAGTCCGGCGGCCAGTCCTCCGATGCCCGCCATGAGCAGCACGGCGGAGGCGGTGACGGCGGCGCGGACGGCGGC
>DAIPJX010000147.1:0-6462 GCA_036770065.1 Planctomycetota bacterium | reverse complement strand
CCCCCAAGCCAGCCTTCCGCTGGACCAGTTTTTAAAACACCACCTGCACGAGCGCCATGTATGCCGCCGTGCCGCACGCGATACTGGCAAGAACATTCCTCATATGCCAATGCAAAACAGCCGTGAAAACAATGGCGCACAATTCCGGCAACCCATGGGGAAACGCCGCGAGCGACACATCCTTGACGCAATACACAAGAATCATCGCCATGGCCGCCGACGGCAAAACAAACCCAAGATACCGAACCGGCCCCGGCAACCCCTTCCCGCCGCCAAACAAAAGAAACGGGAAAAACCGCGTCAACATAATGCCCGCCGCAAGCGCGCACGCGATGACAAACGTCTCGCCCGACGAAAGGGGCTGCGTCATGCGTTTTCCTCCTTCGGGCGCGCGAGAAGCAACGCAATCGTAATGAGAATCATGGAAGGAATGATGAAATACTCCGCGCCGAAAATCAAAAGACACACAACCGACGCGGCAACGCCGACCAACGCCGGATAATGATTCTCCGTCGCCCGCCACTGATTGACGACAATAACGGTGAACAAGGACGTCATCACAAATTCAATGCCCTTGGCATTGAATTGAAAAACACTGACCGCCGCATTCCCCGCCACTCCGCCGACAATCCAGTAACAATAGTTCAAGCCGGAAATAAACCATCTATACCAGGCATGATCGATCGATTCCGGAATATCGTCCGAACAAACCAGCGAAAACGTCTCGTCCGTCAGCCAAAAAATGAGGAAAAACTTCTTCCATCCCGTGCCGCGATATTTTTCCAGCATGGAAAACCCGTAGAACAAATGCCGCGCATTCACCACAACCGACACGACAAACGCATACAACGGCTGAAAACCGGCCGCAAAAAGACCCGTCGCAATATACTGAATCGTCCCGCCGAAAACTATAATGCTGACCAGCGCCGTCCAAACCGGACCGTAGCCCAGCTTGTGCATCAACACGCCGTACCCGGCGCCCAAAAACAAATACCCGGTCAACACCGGCAAACTGGCCGTGAATGCCGCCCGAAACGTTCTGGATAATCCCACTCTAAAAACCCATCCATGCCAAATCATCGGGTTGTACAACCACCCGTTCGGAAGGCATGCGCGAACAATCGGCGCACGCCAACACTTCATCCATCGTCATCGCGCACCGTCCGGACACCCAGCCGCAACTGGCCGCAATCCAGCCGAGAGCCTTCTCCGGGCCGACTCCCCGTTCCCGCAACACGGACAACCGCGTATCGCCGTGCCGTTTCGCCAACCGCCTGCCGTCGGGACCGACCACCAACGGCACATGATAGAACGCCGGCGGCCGCCAGCCAAACGCATTGTACAACGCCAACTGCCGATGCGTACTCGGAAGCAAATCGTCGCCGCGCACAATCTCCGTCACGCACTGCGCATGATCATCGACGACAACCGCAAGCTGATAGCCCGCGCGGTCGCCGCGCGCGACCGGAAAGTCGCCCGACCACTCGGAGAGAACGCTCGATTGCGCTCCATGCACGCCGTCGACAAACGTCGTCACCGCGCCCTCATCGACCAAAAACCGCCATGCCGCCTCTTTGCCGCTCGCGGCCATCGCCTCGTCCGCGTTCGCGAAACGCCCTTGGCACGTGCCGGGATACCGGCGCTCCACCATGTCCTCCCCCGCATTGGGGGCGGATTGCAGCGAGTCCAGTTCTTTTCGCGTGCAGATGCAAGGATAAATTTTCCCCGCGTTTCGCAACCGCGACAGCATGTCCCGATACAGGCCAAGGCGCTCCGATTGCACAACCGGATCGTTGTCCCAATCCAGCCCGAGCCATGCCAAATCGCGATACGCCTGCTCCGCCGCAGCCGGTTTGACTTTGGGATGATCCAAATCCTCAAGCCGGAAAAGCAACCGCCCCCCCGCTTGCCGCGCCCGTATCCATGCGATCGCGAACGTTCGCGCGTTCCCCAAATGCAATGCTCCGGTCGGAGCCGGAGCAAGACGTCCCACATACAGGTTTGTTCCGCGCTCGTCCATTCCGCCGTCAGCTTTGCTTGTCCAAAAACGCTTCCACCTTCCCCGCCGCCAGCGCGCCGCAATTGGCCGAACCGAGCCAGCCCGACATCAATATGCCCTGCGATCCGCAATGGTACAGGCCATGCACAACCGTCGGCAATTTTTCGGCGGCGAGAAAACCGGGGAATTTGGTGCCGAACGACGCGCCCCGCCAATGGCCGGCATACCGTTCCAGCGTGCGCGGCGTGGCGACTTCGACGTGATCGAGTTTGGATTCCACTCCCGGGACATACCGCTCCAAATCTTGCAACACCAGTTCGGCCAGGAGCGCTTTTTTCTTGTTGTACTCCTCTTCCGGCAACCCGGCCCAATCGTCGTATTCGGCGCACATGGAGGCGACTATTTCGGCGCCGTCGTACTCGGGCCTGACATGGTGCGGATAATAGAACGAATAACTGATCGACCTCGGCGGAAACGCGCGGAACGCGGCCGCGTCGTATTTCGGTTCCCGCGACGAAAAGAGAATGTCGGCCACTTCCGGAATGGTCTCGCCGGGACGCACTCCCATATACACTTGCGCGACCGACACCGAAAGCGGAACGTTGCGGATTTCTTCCGCCAGCGGCGGATAAATTTCATCCATGTCGACGAGATTGAGGCAGGTGCCTTTCAGGTTGGCGTTGGAGACGACCGCCTTTGCCTGCACGAAAAATCCGCCCGCCGACACGCCCTTGACGCCGCCTTCCCGCACTTCGATATGCTCCGCTTTCGTGCGAAGGGCGATATCGGCCCCGGCCGCCAAAAGCAGGCGCTGCATTTCGGCAAGGAGATAATCGGTGCCGCCCCGGAACGTGCAGGTGCCTTTTTGCGCGAAATTCGAAAACACTATCGCGTACACCATGGCCGGGTCGTCGAGATTCGTGCCGGTCGCATAGGTGACCGTTTCCAGCAGCACGCGCGCGACGTCGAGACGTCCCGGAAAATACCGTTCGAGAAACTGCCCGGTCGTCTCCTGCGTTCCCTGGTAATAGTCGATATCGCGGCACGCCTTGAAAAACGCTTCGCTCTGTTCGTCGGGAACGGAAAATTGTTCGCGCAATATGCGTTTGAAATCTTCCGTTTCAAACGTGGTCGTGAAGGCGAATTCGGGATTGTCGAAACGAATGCGTCGAAGCGGCATGACCCGATCGGCCAAATCGCGGCTCCAGTATTTCCTCAGTGTTTTCGCCATGCCGAACGGAAACGCGTGAAGCGCGACGTCGAACACATGGCCGCGCCGCTTGAACCAGGTGGCGTATCCGCCAAGTCGGCTGTACGATTCCATCAACAGAACCGTTCGTCCGGCGTCGGCCAGGCGTTTGGCCGCGGTCATCCCGCCCAAGCCTCCGCCAATCACCACGACGTCATAGCTTTCGGCCGCTTCGGCCATGCTTCCGAGCAGCACCCTATGAAGCCTTGGCCGGCTTGGCCGGCGAATCGCTTTTCGAAGACGGGGCTTCCTTCTTCGGCGCGCTTGCGCTTTCCGCCGGTTTCGGCTGGTCCTTGCGCTTGTAATCCGTTTCATAAAACCCGCTGCCCTTGAAAATAATCCCGGCGCCCGAACCAATCAACCGGTGCAGCTTGTTCTTCTTGCAAGCGGGACATTTCTTGAGCGGAGCGTCGGACATATATTGAAACTCCTCAAACATATGCCCGCACCCCTCACACTCATACTCATACGTAGGCATTGGTAAACCTTTCGTGGTGTTTCCTGGTTGGGTGATACGTATATTCCCGTGTTGGAGAATTAACAATTAACAATGAATAATGAACAATGAATTACACCCAATTAATAATGGGAACAATGGCATAGGCTTGAATTATTAATTATCCCATTGGAACATTCATTATTCATTATTCATTGTTAATTATTAATTATTTCTTCATCCGTTTATCGCTTTGCTGACAACAACGCGTGCCGGCCTCAAAACGTAATCATCAAGCTTATAGCCGTTTTCATACACTTCGATGATCGTGTTCGGCGGGACTTCGTCCGTAGGGACGGCGGCCATCGCTTCATGCAAGTTGGGATCGAACTGTTTGCCGTTCGCGTCGATCCGCTTGACGCCCGCCTTGGCGAAGGCGCGCCAGAAATTTTCTTCCATGATGCGTACGCCCTGGATCAGCGATTCGAACGAATGGTTCTTTTGGCTCTCGACCAAAACGCGATCCATATCGTCGAGCGGCCGGAAAAATTCCTTGAGGAAATTCGCCAGGCTCTCACGCTTCATCGACGCCATGTCGCGCTCGATCCGCTTGCGGTAATTGTCGAAATCCGCCCGCTCGCGCCGCGCCATATCAAGGTACGAATCGCGCTCAGCCTCCAGCGCCTCAAGCCTGGCCTTGTATTTCGCGTCGCGTCCCGACGGCATGGATTCATGCCGTTTCTCGTTTTTCGCCTGTTCCGGCGCATCATCTATCATCGCATCGGCTCCAACCCGCATCACGGTTTCGTCCTGGGACGGACGAACCGGTCGCCTGCCATGCACGGGCATGAAAGGACGCGTCCCCCTGCCCTGTTGGCCGTGTCTTTTGTTCGGATTCATGGCGCGCACCTTTATTTACCGTCCGAAGAATCGGAAAAATAATCTTTCCACCTGTCCATAAAGCCCTTGCGCTGGGGCGACACATACGTGTTGTCCAATGTCGCCATTTCACGGAACAACTCTTCCTGACGCGCATCCAGCTTTTTGGGCGTTTCCACAATCACCTGGACAATCTGATCGCCCTCGCTCCTGTCCCGAAGCCGCTTGAACCCAAGTCCGCGCAAACGGAACACCTGGCCCGATTGCGTTCCGGCGGGAATTTTGACCCGCGCTTTTTTCTTCAGCGTCGGCACCTCCAACTCGGTGCCGAGCGCCGCCTGCGAAAACGTGATCGGAATCTGGCACACCACATCATCGCCCTGGCGCGTGAAGAAATCGTGTTCGGATACAAAAATATAACAATACAAATCGCCGCGCGGGCCGCCGCTGTCGGACGGTTCGCCCTCGTCGGAAATGCGGATCCGCGCCTCATCCTCGATGCCGGCGGGAATCGGCACCTTGACCCGCACCGTTTTCGCTTCCCTGCCCGTTCCCTTGCAGCTCGCGCAGGGCTTGTCGACAAACACGCCCTTGCCGTGGCATGTCGGGCAGGTTTGGGCAACGGAGAAAAAGCCCTGATTCCTGTACACTTGTCCGCGACCGCCGCACGTGGTGCATGCTTTCGGTTTTGTGCCTGCGGCCGCACCCGAGCCTTGGCAGACGGAGCAAATTTCATTCCGGCGAATTTCGACCGTTTTGGTCACGCCGGAAGCCGATTCCTCAAACGTAATGTTGATGCGGCATTTCAAGCTCCGCCCGGCGCGAACGCCCTGGCCGAACCCCGCGCCGCCGCCGAATACGCCCTCGAAAATCGAACCGCCGCCGCCGCCCGCGCCGCCGCCGCCGAAAATATCGGCAAAGTGGCTGAAAATATCCTCGAACGAGGAAAACGACGAACCGCTCTGGCCATCGGCTCCGCCAACGCCTTCATGACCGTACATATCGTAGCGTTTGCGTTTTTGCTCGTCGTGCAGGACTTCGTACGCTTCCGCCGCTTCCTTGAACTTATCTTCCGCGACCTTGTCGCCGGGATTTCGGTCGGGGTGATATTTCATGGCCAACTTGCGGTAGGCTTTTTTAATGTCATCCTGGCTGGCGCCTTTATCCACGCCGAGAACTGTGTAATAATCGCGTTTCTTGGCCATACAGTGCCTTATGCAATCCTCAAAATTATCTATACATGCATCATGCCCGGTTTTCGACCCGGAATGCTCCATTGTAGCGGCAATACGCGTCTTCGCATACAAAAAATCCCGCCCCGATCCCGGACTACCCGGAACCGGGGCGATACACTCTTTTTAATTCTATGTCGTCCCGCAATGAAAATCCGTCAGGAAACGGCGCCAATCTCGATATTGGATTTTTTGCCGTCCTTGACGTCGGTCACCATTGTCTCGATGGTCAGGAGAAGCGCGGCGATTGAAGCCGCATTCTGCAAGGCGAGACGGGTAACCTTGGCCGGATCGATAACGCCGGCCTTGAACATGTCGACGTACTTGCCGGTCAGGGCGTTATAGCCGTAGGTCTCGTTTTTCTGCTCTTCCACTTCGGCGCAAATGACCGAACCGTCGAGGCCGGAATTTTCGCCGAGCGTCATGAGCGGGGCGCGAATGGCCTTGAGAATGATGTCGACGCCGATTTTTTCGTCGCCCTTGGCCTTGCCCTTGATCGCCTCGACCGCCGCGGTGGAGCGGAGCAGCGCGACGCCGCCGCCGGGGACGACGCCTTCTTCCGCGGCCGCGCGGCTGGCGTGCATCGCGTCTTCGACGCGGGCCTTCTTTTCCTTCATTTCCGCAACGGTGGCCACGCAGCGAAGGATCTCGCAAACGTTAAACACCG
>DAIPJX010000146.1:0-6473 GCA_036770065.1 Planctomycetota bacterium | reverse complement strand
TTTTTTTGTCGAACCGGGAGGCGCAATGAAGGAACTTGACGGCATCAAGGTGAAGTCCCTGCATCGCGCTCTGGTGATTCTCGAATACTTCGACCGCGATAATCCCGAACGAGGCATTTCCGAAATCGTCCGCGCCAGCGGAATGCTCAAAAGCACCGTCTACAATATCGTCAGCACATTCACCAAATGCGGCTATCTGGAAAAAAACCCGGCAACCGGAAAATACCGACTCGGAACAAAAATACTCGAACTCAGCAACGTCTTCCAAAACAGCGACGAAAAACCGAAAATACTCAAACCCTACATGGACCGGCTGGCCGAAGAATGCAACGAAACAGTCTACTTCGCCATACCCGCGCACACCGAAGCAATATACATCTACAGCGCACACCCGAAAGGCATGACCTTCACACGCTCCATCGTCGGCGTCAAAGTCAAACTCTACTGCACCGGAGTCGGAAAAGCGATGCTCGCCCATTGCGACGAAAACATCCTGTCGCAAGTCATTGCCGACGGCTTGCAGCCGTTTACAAACAACACAATCACCAACGAAAACGACCTCAGGGCGGACCTGGAACAAATCCGCCGCCGCGGCTACGCCATCGACAATATGGAACATGAATACGGCATCAGTTGCGTCAGCGTTCCCGTGATCAACATCAACGACGGCATTGTCGGCTCACTGAGCATCAGCGGACCATCGCTTCGAATAGACGAAAAAATCGAACTTTTTTCGTCCCTCCTCATCAATACCGCGAACGAAGTGAAAATGCTCCTGAAATAACCACGCTTCCCCAAAAAAATATCCGACAAGGACGCCAATGCATTTGACAATGTTTTTTTGTGGAGTATTATCATAATAGACACCGTTCATAATAGATGCACGATTTGTTTGATACACGTACTGTGGCTGTGAATGAAACGCGTTGTGTTGTATAGGGTTATCATCCCATTTCGTCTTTATTGAAGGAGAACATTGATGAAGCGGATCGCTCTTTGCGTTATCGCGGCGTTTTTGGGAATCGGCATGGTTGCGTTTGCCGGGCAGTATAATGTCAAGTTCGGCTTTATGCCTGGAAATTTGCCGGCCGAGGACAGCCCGGACATCATGTACGCCGAAACGTTCAAGAAAGAGGTGGAAGCGCGGACGAATGGCCAATTTGCGGTAACGTTGTATCCGTCGGCCCAATTGGGCGGCCAGGCGGAAATGATCCAGGGCGTTATGGGCGGCTATGTCGATATGGCGATTATCGATACCAGCATGCTTAACAATATGTACGATCCCGGACAAGTCCTGTCCGCTCCGGGCCTGTTCGCCTCGCCGGAAGAATGCGACGCCATTCTGGCGGGTGATTGGGGCAAAAATTATACCGACGCCATCCGGAAAATTTCCAATATCCACATCCTCGACATGCACTGCAAAGGATTCCGCAACTTCACCACCAGCAACAAGGAATTGAAAGTCGCCGCCGACGCCCAAGGCGTGACCTTCCGCGTTATGGAAAATCCGGTCTCCATCGCCATGGTCGAAGCGCTCGGAGCGAAAGCCGTGCCCATGCCCGGTTCCGAAATGTACCTCGCCATGAGCAACGGCGTGGTCGACGGCCAGGAAAATCCCGTCTTCAACATCATCCAGGACAAAACCTACGAAGTGCAGAAATACCTCGTCCTCGACGGACACATGGCCGGAATCATGGGATACATCATGAGCGGCAGCCTCTATGATTCGCTTCCGGAAGACATCCGCGCCGCAGTCGACGAATCGTCCAATATCGCCATGGAAGCGGCCAAAGTGATTGTCGAGAAAAAGAACCGCGAAGGCGTTCAGGTTCTCCGCGACTACGGCATGAGCGTCTACGAACCCACCGAAGCGGAACTGGCCGAATGGCACGCCATCATTCTCGAACCGACCCTGAAATACATCCGCTCCATCATCGGAGACGCGCCCGTGGATGAACTCATGGCGGCTATTGCCGAATACAGAAAATAACATTTCGTCCACAATAGACACGGGCGGAGCCATGACCGCTTCGCCCGTGTCTGTTTCATGCCTCGCGAACGCAATCACTCCCGGGGATGCACCGCCATTGTTCCCCCGGTTCCGGAGAATATTGTGAAAACTCTTTATCATGCGATGGACAGCGTGTCGAATATTGTCGGAAAACTACTCGGCATTCTCGCCGCCATTCTTATCGCCTTGTGTACGGCCGCGTTGCTGTTCCAAGTGCTGTACCGGTTCGTCATCATCAAGTTTTTTTCCTTTTCGTTTCCCTTTACCGAAGAGTTCGCGCGCTACGCGCTTATCTGGTCGTCGTATCTGTGCATAGGCATGTGCCTCAAGGAAGGTTCGCAATCGTCGGTCAATTTCCTGTACGACCGGTTGAGCGGATCTCCCAAGACCATTCTGTATTGCATTACCCGCGTTTTCATCATCGTTTTCCTCGTCGTCGCGATTTACTACGGCATCATCATCATGGGCAACAACAGCTTTTTCAAATCAACGACGCTCCGCATTCCCGGCGTCTATTTGTTCAGCGCTCCCGTCGTGGGATGCATTCTCATGATCCATGAAGTCGTCACCGAACTGCTTGGCGTCCTGTCGGGTGAACTGAAACCGTTCGCCGCCGGCGCATTCGATCCCGACTCGGACTCGGCCGGGAACGAACTCGACATGGACGATATACTGTAGGACAGTTCCGACGCAGACCAAATATTTTCGGAGAATCAAATGGCAATCGCCTTGTTATTCGGGTTTTTAGCGCTCATCATGATAGGCGTTCCCATCAGCTTCGCCATGGGATGCATCACCATAGCCGGGTTCCTTTCCTTTGGCGGCAGCATGATGATCATTGCCCAAAAGCTGTTCGCCGGCATGGACAACTTCACCTATCTCTGCATTCCGCTCTACATTCTCGCCAGTGAAATCATGGCCAGCGGCAAATTGACGGAAAAGATTGTGCATTTTTGCGATCATCTGGTCGGCCACGTCACCGGCGGCCTTGCGCACGTGAACGTTATGGGAAGCATGCTCTTCGCCGGAATCTCCGGCTCGGCAACCGCCGACGCGAGCGGTTTGGGACGCATTGAAATCGACATCATGACGAAAGCCGGATATCCGCGCGCCTACGCCGGCGCGGTCACCGCCGCGTCCGCAATCATCGGCCCGATCATTCCGCCGTCCGGCATCATGATCATTTATGCCGTCGTGGCCGGAGACGTTTCGGTCGCCGCCATGTTCATGGGCGGGCTTCTTCCCGGAATCGTGCTCGGATTCATGGAAATGGGAATATGCTATTATCTCGCGAAAAAGCACAACCATCCGAAACGCGCGGCCCGCTCCTCCAACGCGGAAATATGGAAGTCCACCAAGGAAACATTGCCGTGCCTGCTCTTGCCCGTCATTATCCTCGGCGGCATCGCGTCCGGAATTTTCACCGCGACGGAATCGGGCGCGGTCGCCATTCTCTATGCGCTGATTATCGCCGGACCGGTCATGCATACGCTGACCTGGAAGGAATTCTGGGTATGCTGCACGCGAACGGCGAAGACGACGGCCAACGTCCTCTTCATCATCGCGGTCGCGTCCGCCATGGGCTGGGCGATCACAACCCTCCAGGTGCCGCAGAAAATCATCGCCTTCTGCATGGAATACATCCATAGTCCCACCGTCTTCCTTATCTTTGTCAACATACTGCTTCTTTTGATCGGCATGATTCTCGACCAGTCGCCGGCGCTGCTCATCATGGTGCCGATTCTGTTGCCGGTATCGACCGCGTACGGAATCGATTCCCTGCACTTCGGCCTGGTCGTGTGCATCAACTTGACGGTCGGCCTGATTACGCCGCCGGTCGGCATGACGTTGTTCGTCACGTCCAATGTGGGCAAAATCAGATTGACCGAACTGTACAGGGAAGTCATGCCGTTCGTCGTCGTCTGCCTCGTCATGCTGGTGTTGATAACCTTTATTCCCGAATTGACGCTGACCATACCGCGTTGGATGAACATGTAATTCATTTTTTCTGGAGAAACCATGTCCTTGAATGACAAGATTGCCTCGATTGACGTCTATCTCGCCGAAACACGGGTGAAGGGAAACTTCGCCGATTCGACCCGCCATGTCGAAACGATTGGGTTTGTCGTGGTCGAAGTGAAAACCGATACGGGACGTTCCGGCATCGGCGTTACCTATCACGAAGTCGGCGGAGAAGCGATTCGCCAGTTCATAAAAATCGATCTCGCTTCCAGGTTGATTGGCCGCAGTCCGCTCGAGACGGAAAAACTGTACGAGGAAAACTTTCACTACATGCGCGGCGTCGGCCGGAAAGGTCTCGCCTTCTGCGCGTACAGCGCGATCGACATTGCGCTGTGGGATTTGAAAGGGCAGATGCTTGGCCTGCCCCTGTACCGTTTGCTTGGCGGCACCAGGAATGTTTTGCCCATTTACGCGAGCGGCGGATGGACGTCGTATTCCCGCGACGAACTGGTCGCGGAAGCGAAAGGAATGGTTGCGCGCGGCTTCGACAAGATTAAGATCAAGGTCGGCGTTGAAGGCGGACTCAATCCGAATGAGGATTTGCGCCGCATCCGCGCCGTCCGCGACGCCGTCGGCCCGGAAATCGGCATTATGCTCGACGCCAACAACGCATGGACCGCCGCCACCGCGACCCGATTCGCCAATCAAGTGAAAGAGCTGGACATCATGTTCCTCGAAGAACCCGTTTTCGCCGACGACATTCCGGGACTGGCCCGCTACAAGGCCGGAACCGATTTGCCTCTGGCGACGGGCGAGCACGAATACACCCGGTACGGCGTGCGCGATCTGATCATCGCCGGAGCGGTGGACATTGTCCAGACGGACATTACCCGCTGCGGCGGATTTACCGAAATGCTCCGAATCGCCGCCTTGTCGCAGGCGTGGAATTTGTCGCTTGCGCCGCACGGAATGGAACATATGCACATGCATTTGCTGGCCGCGGCGCCGAACGCGATGTTCCTGGAACGTTTGTTCATGTTCGAGGAAGTGGTCGATTCCGTTTTCGCCAATCCGCCGGCGCCGGAAAACGGCATGATGAAATTGCCGGAGACGCCAGGTCTCGGCATGGTTATCAAGGACGAAGTCAGAAAGGGATAATGTATGAACGCTTCTGTAAGCTTGTGCGGCATTTACCCGGCTTTGCTTTCTCCGTTCACACAGGACGGCTCGTTCAACTTCGACATGCTCCGCAAGCTCGTACAGCATTTGGCGAAGCAGAAGGTGCGCGGATTCTACATCGGAGGTTCGTCGTCCGAACTGTTTGCGCTCACCATGGCCGAGCGCAAAAAGATGATGGAAATAGTGCGCGAGGAATCCGGCTCCTGTTCCGTCATCGCGCATATCGGCGCGATGAGCGCGGCCGACGCGCAGGATTTGGCGCGGCACGCGAAAGCGATCGGCTGCGACGCCATTTCCGCCATTCCGCCCTTTTACGGGAAGTATTCGTGGGATGAAACCGCCGCGTATTACCGCGGTTTGATTGAAGCGGGCGATTTGCCGTTTTTCCTCTACAACATCCCCGCTTTCACCGGAGTCAATCTGCCGGTCAAAGTGTACAAGGATCTGTTGGCGACAGGCCGCGTGGCCGGAATCAAGCATACCTCGTACAACCTGTTCGAGATGGAACGCCTGAAAGCGGCGAACCCCGACGGAATCGTGCTTATCGGCCATGACGAAATTTTCTGTCCCGCCGCCGCCGTCGGAGCCGACGGAATCATCGGCACCAGCGTCAATGTTTTCCCCGAGTATTACCAGAATATGGACCGATACCTCAAGGCGAACAATCTGGTCGCGGCGCGCTCCATACAGAGCACATTGAACGCTCTTCTCGAAGTGTTTATGGAAATCGGATTCTTCCCCAGCACAAAACATGTGCTGAAATATCGCGGCTTCGATGTCGGCGATTGCAGGCAACCGGTTTTGCCCATTGAGGACGTTCAAAAGCGCAGACTTGAAAACGCGTTTGATCTCTGCCAGCAAGGAATGAGCCGGATTCTCTCCGCGAATCCGTTCACCGAATAAAACGGAAAGGAACGGCATATGATACTTGTCTCGGCGGCAATTCGCACAATCCCCGGAAAGCGCGACGCGTTTCTCGCGCTCGTCCGACCCGTTATCGAAGCGACCCGCAAAGAAAAGGGCTGCATTCACTACGAATTGCTCGCGTCCATCGACGATGAAAATCAGTTCATGTTTTTTGAAAAATGGACAGACGCAGGCTCGTTGGACGCACATTTGCAAACACCGCATATTCTCGCCTATGTCAAGGAACGGAGCGCTCTGGGACTGGTCGAAGGACCAAGCGTCATCAGCAAGTACGACGTGAATTCGTGAGGCATATGCCGGCTTCCGTTTTCGTCGGCGTGACGAAAACGGAAGCGCAGACGGCTCGGTTGCATCCGGAACCCGGAGAGGGAAGCGACAATTAACAATTAACAAT
>DAIPJX010000145.1:0-6491 GCA_036770065.1 Planctomycetota bacterium | reverse complement strand
GGGGTTTGCGGCCCTGCGGGGCCGCGCCCGCCTTCAAGCGGAAGCCGCGCGGGATATTCCCCCTCCAATGTTTTTCCTTTGGCCAAACCGCAAACATTTCCCGCGCGGCATGATTAAGGACTTGGGGGCTGGCTTCGCCCCCAAACCAGCCTTCCGCTGGACCAGTTTTTTTTTACTTCAAATACACCAAAATCCAATAAAAAAACCCCGGCACAAGCCGGGGTTTTTACAATGAATGCGTAAAGCGGAACAACTATTTGCCGATCTTCGTGCCCGATACCTTCGCATAATACTTCGCGAGAGCCGAGTGATCGTCCTGACCATTGCCGTCGGCATGCAACGTCTGCATCATCTCCATCAATTGCGCCGTGAGCGGCAACGGCGAACCAACGCCGTGACCGGTATCAAGCGCATTGTTCAAATCCTTGATGTGCAAATCAATCTTGAACCCGGGCTTGAAATTGCCGTCGATCATCATCGGACCCTTGGCGTTCATGACGGTCGAACCGGCAAGGCCGCCCTTGATCGCGTCAAACACCAACTGCGGATCGACGCCCGCCTTTTTCGCCAGCGTAAACGCCTCGGCGACAGCCGCGATGTTGACCGCGACCACAACCTGATTCGCAAGCTTCGTCGTGTTGCCGGCGCCGATAGTGCCGCAATACACCGCGCTCGCGCCCATCTTCATGAGAATATCGTCCTTCACCTGGTCGAAAATGGCCTTGTCGCCGCCGACCATGATGGACAAAGAACCGTCAATCGCTTTCGGCTCGCCGCCCGAAACGGGCGCGTCGATCATCTTGACGCCCTTGGCGGCGCAGGCTTTCTCGATTTCCTGCGAGGCGAGGGGAGCGATGGACGACATGTCGATAATGACGGCGCCGGCTTTCGCGCCTTCCAGAATGCCGTTTTCGCCGCAGACAACCGTTTTCACGTGGGGCGAATTGGGGAGCATGGTGATGATGGTGGCGCACTCTTCGGCGACGGCTTTGGAACTGGCGACGGCGCGCGCGCCATCCTTGACGGATATGTCGACGTTTTCCTTGATCACGTCGAAGACGACCAACTCATGGCCGGCCTTGATAAGATTCTTGACCATGGGCTTGCCCATAATGCCGAGACCGATAAACCCGATTTTCATGTGTTTTTCTCCTGTAAAAGAAATGCCTGGAATGCACATTGCGATTTAGGCAATTATACCGTGTTGTTCCGCGGACGCCAAGTCAGAAATCGCGAATGGCCGCGAGGCAGTCCTTCTTTTTCCGGCCGGGATGGAACCGGAACCCGATCACGCCGTCGTATTTCAATTCTTCGACCAGCAGTTTTTTGAATGCGCGGAGGTTGACCTCGGAGTCGTCCGGCGATTCCATCATGCTGCCCACCTGTATGTAGCCGATGAAATCGCGGTATGTCCGAACCGTGTTGTGGACGTCGCCTTCCATCATTTGCATCTGGCTGACGTCATAGGCGATTTTGAGATTGGGCGAATCGACCACGCGCACAACGTCGCCCGTCGCCGCCGTCGTCGACATGAACGCGCCCGGATGCTGATAGGTGCTGACCGCCTTGAGGAGCAAGGTCAGATTCGCCTTTTCCGCCATGCGCGACGCTTCCAGAAGCGCGCGGGCGGCGGCGGCGGTTTTCATCGTATCGCTGTACGCGGCTCCGGCGAGAAAAGTGGAGCCGTCTTCCGCTATCGCGTTGGAGTGAACGATCAGGTTGGGGCAGCCGAAGGTTTTGGCGACCGCGATCGACTGCGACAAAAATTCGAGAAAATCCCCGCGCATTTCCGGAAAAACAAGGGACGCCTCGCTGTCGCCCGCAAACGCGGTAAGAGTCAGGCGGTTGCGGGAAAGCTCGTCCGCCACTTTGGTGAGATCGAGAGGCGTCCACGCGTCGAATTCAATATGATCGAAACCGGCTTGCCGCACAAGAGCAAATCGCTCGTAAAAGGGAACTTCCGTAAACATGGTTTCAATGGAAAGTGATTTTTTCACCGAGAGCCTTTCCCTGGTTTATCCCACACAGCCTTTCTTTTTATCGACCGGAAAGGCGGCGGTCTTGAATCCGGATTGAAATTGGCGCTTCCACGGTTGAATTTGTTCCTCGACGCGCCATGGCGGGATATGGTATAATGATCGATTCGCCATTTTGCGCCGAAACGCGATGCGGCCATTGTTCCGGAGTGTTTTTGTATGAGTGGTAAAAACGGCGGCGGTACACTGTTTGACCGATATAACGCATTGAGCGTTCCAGACCAAACCGTGCTTCAGGCGTTGTCCGCCCTGCACGAACCGGCCGCCGCTCCGGTGGCCGCGTCGTGCCTTACCGGTGCGGGCTTGCGCGAATCGCCGCTCCGGGCGTTCTCGCCGCAGATTGTGGCGGTAAGGCTGGGCAGGCTCGCCAAGGCGGGCTTCGCCGAAGAAAGCACGACCGAATCGAGAGGGCAAAAAACCAGACTGTGGAAATGCAACCCGGAGATTGGCGAAATCGCATTGCGCCATGCCGTGCGCGACGGCCGTTTCTTGCAGATAGCCAAGGCGGCGCTGGCGGAAACGCGCGGGAGGGACTGGAACAATCTTGGCGCCGGCGACAATGTTTTTCGCCGGTTGCGCCTGTTGTTCCATGCGGGCGATTGGCGAAGCCTGCACGCCAACCTGAATGAAGTGGCGAGGGAACATCCCGGCGACGCGGGCGGTTTTTTCGCCGGACTGGTTCGCTTGCAGCCGGACGATTCATGGAAGCGGACGGCCCGCCCCGGAACGGCTGCGCAAATATACGCGTTATGCCTTCGCGATATGGCGACGGGCATGGTCTCTCCGTCGCCGCTGGATGATTTGGCGGCCGAGGCAATCGCGGCGAGCGGACCGGAAAACGCACCCGACGATCTTGTCGCCGCGCTGGCCGACACCCAAGTGCTTAAAGGCAAATTGAAGGAAGCCGAAAAAACCGCCGCCGCCGCCGCTTCGCCCGAAATCCGTCTCGCCGCCATACTGCCCGCCCGCGTCGCCCTCGGCAATGGCGACGCGGGCGACACGGCCGAGGAAGCGTCCGCCAAACGCCGTTCGCGCCTGGGCGCGCGCGAAAGCCTTTTGCCCGGCGCGGGCGCGGTATGGCAGGTGTTGGCGATTATCCAGGCGGACCAGCCGGACGGCATCGACGGCATGGCCAAACGCCTTTCCTCTCCCGCCGCGCAAGACAACGACGAAGCGGGCGCGCTGTCCTGCCTGCGGCATGCGCTGTTGTTTATGGCGGGGCAATCCTACGCGGCAAAAAGCCTTGCCGATGCGCCGCCCGACAACCAGCCGCTGACGGTCCTATGCCACGCCCTCGCCATGCTCCGCGTCGATCCGCGCCGTTTGCGCCCGCTTGGCGAAGCGCTGGAGGCGATGCGCAAACGCGCGCACGCCGCAGGCTACCGCTGGCTTGCCTCGCAATTCCACAGCCTGGTTGAAATCGCGCATGGCCGCGAAGCAGAGGGAAATCCGCGCTGGCCGCTTCTTCTTCGGTTGTTCAAGGGGGACGACGAATGGCGACGCGGACTCCGCGCACTGGAAGAGCTGGCCGAGAACGACGCGGAAACGGCGGAATATGCCCGAAAACGCCTCGCCTGGCTGATTGGCTTTCCGCCGCATCCGGCCGATTCGTTCATCCCGTTCGACCTGCATCCGATCGAGCAGACCATGCAGAAGGACGGCTCCTGGTCCAAGGGACGGAATATCGCGCTTCGGCGCATTTTTCAGCGTTCGGACGATTTGTCGTTCGCGACCGAGCAGGACGCGCTGATCTTTTCCGCGCTGCGCTATGATTACGACGGCGTGTCGTCGGGATATCATTTCGACACGGCGGCGGCGCTGCATTTTCTGGTTGGACACCCGCTGGTGTTCCGGAACGATTCGGGCGGGGTGAAATTGGATATTGTCGCGGGCGAGTTCGAATTGTCCGTGACCGACAAAAACGGCGGCTGCGAGATTACGCTTGAGCCTCCGATAAGCGAATTTCTCCCCGCCGGCGCCGACATGGACGCGCAGACGGCGGAATTGCCGGAAACGCTGGCGCGGCTCGAGACGCCGACCAGGATGCGCGTGTTGCGGCTGGGCGGGCGGGAACGGCGGCTGGCGCACGTTGTGGGGGACGGGCTGGAGGTGCCGGCGCGGGGCAGGCGGGAAGCGCTGGGAACGCTGGCCAAGCTGTCGGGCGCGGTGCGGTTGCATTCGGACTTGCCGGAACTCGCGGGAGAAGGCGAGTTGGTTGACGAGGACGCCCGTCCGCGCTTTCACATCATGCCGCAAAATCCCGGCCTTAAAATAGAAATATGGACCCACCCGCTCGGAGACGACGGTCCCGCCTACCGTCCCGGCAAGGGCGGGAAAATCCTCGTGGCGGAAGTGGACGGGCGCACGGTCCGCACCACCCGAAACAAGCGCCGGGAAAAAGAACTGGCGATGGAGGCGGTCGCCGCGTGCCCCAGCCTTTCGGGGTTTGAGGACGGCGATTTGACCTGGCGGATGGATTCGCCGGAAGAAGCGCTTTCCTTCATGTCCGAAGCGGGTGAACTGGACGGGCGGGCGGTTCTGACCTGGCCGAAGGGAGGCCGGTTCAGGGTGCGCAGCGTCAGGGGAGCGGGCAGTCTTTCCCTGCGCGTCAACAGTTCGAACGAATGGTTCGCGGTGGAGGGAACGGTCAGGATAGACGAGCATCTCGTGATCGACATGACGACGTTGCTTGCCGGTCTGCACTCGGGGACGGGGAAGTTCGTCGAAATAGGCGACGGCGAGTATATTGCGTTGACCGACGAGCTTCGGCGGCAGTTGGGCGATCTCGAGGCGCTTGGCGAAATGCACCGGGGCGAACTGCGCATTCCCGCGTTGGCCGCCGGGGTGATTGAGGGATTGGTTGAACTGGGCGCGGACGTCATGGCCGACGAAGCCTGGCGGGCGTCGTTGGAGAAACGCCGCCATATGGCGGACTTTTCGCCGGAAGTGCCGCCCAACTTCCGGGCCGAACTCCGGGAGTACCAGCGCGAAGGCTATCAATGGATGGCGCGGTTGGCGGAGATGGGCGCGGGCGCGTGTCTTGCCGACGACATGGGGCTTGGCAAAACGGTGCAGACGCTCGCCGTCCTGACCCGCCGATCGTCGCTTGGCCCCGCCCTGGTGGTTGCGCCGACCAGCGTGTGCCACAACTGGATTTCCGAGACGGGCCGTTTTTCTCCGGCGATGCGGATTCGGCAGTTCGGCGACGGCGACCGGGCGGAGCAGATATCCCGGTTGGGTCCGGGGGATATTCTGATAACCAGTTACAGTTTGCTCCGGCAGGAGGAGGAATTGATAACGGGCGTCGCGTGGGCCACCGCGGTGCTGGACGAGGCGCAGGCGATTAAAAACGTCGCGGCCAAGCGGTCGAAAGCGGCCATGTCCCTGAAGGCGGGCTTCCGCGTCATCACCACCGGCACGCCGATTGAAAATCATTTGGGCGAATTGTGGAATTTATTCCGTTTCATCAATCCGCATTTGCTTGGGCCGGCGAAAAAATTCCAGGAACGGTTTGCCGTGCCGATTGAGCGTTTTCACGACAGGGACGCGAGTGAACGGCTGCGCCGGTTGATCCGTCCGTTCATTCTCCGCCGAACGAAGAATCAGGTGCTGGATTCCCTGCCGCCCAAAACGGAAATCACGTTGTCGGTGGAACTGAACGACAAGGAACGGGCATTTTATGAATCGCTTCGGAGGAGCGCGGTCGAACGGCTTGACGCGGATCCGCAAATCGCCGAGAAGAAACGGTTCCAGATTCTTGCCGAGATAATGCGGCTTCGGCGTTGTTGTTGTTCGCCCGAGCTTATCACCGGCGACACGACGATTCCGTCCGCCAAGCAGGAGCAGTTCCAGGCCACGTTGAACGATTTGGTGGACAACGGGCACAAGGTGCTGGTGTTCAGCCAGTTTGTCGATCATTTGAGCATTATTCGCCGGCATTTGGACAAGAGGGGCATTCCGTATCAGTATCTTGACGGTTCGACGCCGGCCAAGAGCCGGAAAAGGGCGGTGGACGAGTTTCAGGCCGGCATCGGCGATGTTTTCCTGATCAGTTTGAAGGCGGGCGGGCTTGGGTTGAATTTGACGACGGCGGATTATGTTATTCACATGGATCCGTGGTGGAATCCGGCGGTTGAGGATCAGGCGTCGGATCGCGCGCATCGCATTGGACAGGACAAGCCGGTAACAGTGTACAGGTTGGTTGCCGCCGGGACGATTGAGGAGAAAATAGTTCAGCTTCATGGCGACAAGCGGGATTTGGCGGACAATCTTTTGTCCGGTTCGGATCAGGCGTCGGGACTGGATTTCAGCGAGATTATGCGCCTGTTGCGCGATGAGTGACGCGGCTGGTACTGCCAAGTAACAATTAACAATGAACAATGCTGGAAAATTCTTACATTCAAGACTCGAGCGCTACCGCGCTCTCTCAAACGACGATACGTTGTGATGCAAAGC
>DAIPJX010000144.1:5044-6493 GCA_036770065.1 Planctomycetota bacterium | reverse complement strand
TGGAGCGTCTTCCTTAAAAACAGGGATTTTTGGTCTTGACGCGGGGCGCACTTCACGGTTAAAAAGGCTGGATGCCTGTTCAAAATAATCCATGACGATAATCCTGTGAAAAAGAGCAAGCCCCCCGTCATGATGCGCCAGCGGCGCGTATGGAAATCTGGTGTACAATCGCGGGAGATATGTGTGCTTGAGCGGAGTCACCGGGTGAAATGCGCTCCGATGACGACAAGGCGCCGTCATCGGAGCGAACGAACCCTCTGTCGAGGGCGAAAAGCATTCATGACTATTCGGTTCGCTCATCATGAAGTATATTGATATAATTGGCGTTATGTGTTAATTATTTTTGTTAATGCCATCAAAACGCCATTTAGCCTATGGAGCGATGAGCCTTTTGGACTTTTCAGCAGCGCTTCGCCGATGAAGCGGATTGCCTCAAGTATCTTATGAAAATCCGCTCTGTTCGGGGTCTGTTGTGCCCTCAGTGTAGATCTGCCGACATTGGCGTTATAGCGACACGGCAATTGTTGCAGTGCAAAACTTGTCGACGACAATTCTCCGCCACATCAGGCACTTGCTTTCACGGCACCCGGACGACGCTGCTGGAATGGCTTTGGACTATATTCCTGGTCGCCAAGGATAAAAGAGGGCATTCGGCGCTTCAGCTGAGCAAGGAGCTCGGAATTCCCTATGCGCGAGCTTGGTACATCCTCCAAAAACTGAAGGTGGCTATGGGCTGGCGCGACTCCCGGTACCGTTTGTCAGGCATTGTCGAGCTTGATGAAGCATATTTTGGCACTCCTGACCGCGATGGCGGAAAAGAAAGACGAACACGCAAGGCCAAGGCTTTTGTGGCTGCAAGCGTAACGGACGAAGGAAATCCATAAACGCTTCTTTCGCGCACGGGAGCATTCTATGCCAATCACCATCGCCCGCCCCAAACCCGGGCTACCCTTTTCTTCCGGTCAGCCGCTTCTGGAACATTGCGAAAATGTTGCCCGCCTATCAGGACAATTCGCCGATTACATTGACAGCAAATCATTCCTCCAAGCGGCAGGTATGCTGCACGACCTCGGCAAAGCCGCCGACGCATGGCAGCGCTACCTTAGCGCAAGCGTCGAAGAACCCGTGCACGGTGCGACTCGAAAAAGCGCCCCGGTCAAACACGCCGCAGCCGGCATTGCGGCGGCGTTCGACCGCTACCCTAAAATATACGCCTTAATCCTTGCCTACATTATCGCCGGACACCACGCCGGCCTGCCGGACGGATCTCAGGGCATCGGCGGCAAAGACCCGGCCCCCGGCTGGACCCTCGACGACTGGCGCAAGGAGGGAGAAAAGGATTTCGTCACGCTTGACGACGCGATGCGACTGATCCGCGATCACCTGCCCGATCCTTCCACCCTTCACATACCCCGCTTTCTTATCGACGGCAACGATGAGCATCGCGCA
>DAIPJX010000144.1:1952-4944 GCA_036770065.1 Planctomycetota bacterium | reverse complement strand
ACGGCGACGCAACCATCCTTCCCGAAGCTGAATGCCCGGGAAATCATCCCCGATCCGTCCAGCCTGTATTCACGGCTCCGACGGACGCGTTTTGTATGGCCGGAGCATGACGCAAAAACAATTTCGACGACAACGTGGCCAAAACTGGCGGACGAACTTCGGGCGCACGAATCCTTCCTCTGCGTCGTCAACACCAGAAAGGATGCCCGCGATTTATGGCGGGAATTAGGCGGAGACGCTTTCCATCTGTCCACCCTGATGTGCGGCCAACACCGTCGCGACGTGCTGTCGACCATCCGTCAGCAGCTGAATGCGAAAACACCCACGAAACTGGTCAGTACGCAGTTGATTGAAGCGGGGGTGGATGTCGATTTTCCCGTCGTTTACCGCGCCCTCGCCGGCATGGACTCAATCGCGCAAACCGGCGGCCGATGCAACCGCGAGGGGAAATGCACCGGGCTTGCCGAGGTGCATGTTTTCGTTCCGGAAACGAGCACGCCCCCCGGACTCGTCACCAAGGGAAAGGACATCGTGGCCGAATTCATTCGCATTCTTCCGCCGGAAGCGTTTGAGAAGCCGGACATTTTTGCCGAATACTTCCGCAGGCTCTATAGCGTGGCGAACGGGAAAGGCGAGGACATTCTCCGCGCCATGGGTAAAGAGGCCAAACAGGGAGTGTTTCCCTTTCGTACCATTGCGCAAAAATTTCGGCTGATCGAGGAAGACACGATCCCGGTCATCGTCAATTATCGCAACGGGAAAAACCTGGCCGACCAAATACGCACGGACGGCTTGAACTGGAAATTGTTGCGGCGGGCGCAGCGCTACATGGTATCACCGGCCAGGCGGATTGTGGAACAACTCGAGCGCTCAGGCCGTATCGAGCAAATAGCGGACGGTCTGTACTCGCCCACCGCCCTTGGCGCTTATGATGAAAAAACAGGACTTGACATTTGGACGGATGGTATTTCGCCAGACTCACTCATGGTTTGAAAGGAGGGCACATGAAAGGATTTTGCCTTGAGGTGTCGGGGCCGTACGCCTGCTTCACCAGGCCGGAAATGAAGGTGGAACGCGTCAGTTATGACGTGATCACGCCGTCGGCCGCGCGGGCGATCTATTCGGCGATATTGTGGAAGCCGGCGATCCGTTGGCGCATCTCCCGGATAGATGTGCTTAGCCCGATCCACTTCACGTCGGTCCGCCGCAACGAAGTCGCCCTGGTCGCAACGCCGGGCAATACCGAAGGCATCTTCGTGGAGGAGGCGCGACAGCAGCGGGCGGGACTGATTCTACGCGACGTCCGCTACCGCCTGTATGCGGAATTCGATTACATCCCGTCGGAGAAACGTGCAACGACGCGTAATCCCCTGCCCGACTTCCTCCGCGACACCGATGCCGCCAAAGACCATGGCGTCAGGCCCGACGAAAAGGAGGCGAAATACGCCGCCATGTTCGGCAGGCGCGCCGACAAGGGCCAATGCTTCACCCAACCGTATCTGGGATGCCGGGAATTTTCCTGCGATTTCCGCCGCATACGCGATCCCATGCTTGAACCAATGGAGGTTCATGAATCCCTCCGCGGCGAACGGGATTTCGGCTGGATGCTCTACGACTTGGACTATACAGACGAAAACAAACCCACGCCGCTGTTTTACCGCGCGGTCATGCGGGACGGAACGCTGGTGGTGCCTGCGCGCGACAGCGAGGAGGTGCGGGGATGATACTGCAATCACTTGTATCCTATTACCATCGTGCCGGCGACAAACTTGCTCCACCCGGCTGGATTCGCAAATTCGTCGACGTCGCCATCGTCATCAATCGGGACGGGGAATTCGTAACGGTGAACCCCTTGCGGGAGCCGAGGGACAAGAAGCTTGTCGGCAAACCGACGCTGCTCCCGAATATAGGCAAGCAGGCGCAAAAACACACCAACAGCGGCAAGGATGCCAACCTGCTGTGGGACGACGCGCCGTTTATCCTCGGTATGAAAACCAAGGGAGCCATCACCACGGAGGCGTTTTGCGACGCAGTCGAGGCATATTTCCCGGATGGCGGGGAACATGCCGATGATCAGGGAATAACCGCGCTCAAGGCGTTTTGCCGGACGCAATTGCCCGACGCAGCGGTACGCGAACGCATCGCCGGGTTGCTTCCGAAAAAGAACGACGTCCTCCTGCCGGTGATTGTCGCGTTCCGGCTCGACGGCGACCCGGACTATTTCATCTCCGACCGTCAGGCGGTCAAACAGCGTCTGGCGTCGCATGTCGGTTCCCGGGATCCGGATGGCGTCTGCTGCATAACCGGGGAACGCGCCGCCATCAGCAAATTGCACACCGTGCTCAAAAACGTCTGGGGAGGCCAATCGTCCGGCGTCAATCTGGTGTCGTACAACGCCCCGGCGTTCAATTCCTACAACAAGGAGGACGGCGCCAACGCCCCGGTGGGTGAAGCCAGCATGTTCGCCTACACAACGGCGCTCAATCATCTTCTCGACAGCGACTCCTCCCAGAGAATGCAGGTTGGCGACGCTTCCACCGTTTTCTGGTCGGAAAAGCCGAGCGCGCTCGAGGGCCGGTTCGCCGAACTGTTTACCGGCGACAAGGACGACCCGGACGCCATGACCCACCTGGTTAGGGGATTATACGAATCCGTCGGGAAGGGAAGCCCCGCGAAAAGCGACGAGACGAACAGGTTTTACGTTCTCGGCCTTTCACCGAACGCCGCCCGCGTCGCGGTGCGGTTCTGGATCGTCGGGACCGTGGCCGAAATGGAACGGAACATCGCGCGGCATTTCGAGGACATCAGAATCGTCCACGGACCCAATGAACGCGACGAGCTTCCGTTGTGGCGTCTGTTGGCGCAGACCGCGGTGCTGGGCAAGCGCGAAAATGTACCGCCGAATTTGGCGGGCGACGTCATGCAGAGCATTTTACGGGGAACGCCCCACTCCCGCGCCGCCCTGGCGGCACTGTTGCGCCGCATCCGCGCG
>DAIPJX010000144.1:0-1852 GCA_036770065.1 Planctomycetota bacterium | reverse complement strand
GGCGGCGTTTCTGAAAGCGTGCATCAATCGTTCTTCACTTCAGGAAGACAAAAAGGAAAAGGAGCTGCTCGTGAGCCTCGACACATCGAACACGAACGTGGGTTACAGTTTGGGCCGGCTGTTCGCCGCATTGGAGAAAACGCAACAGGACGCTCTTCCCGGCGTCAAGGCCACCATTCGCGACCGGTTTTACGGCTCCGCATCCAGCACCCCGGCGGCAGTGTTCCCCACCCTGATTCGCACCTCCAAGCACCACCTGGCCAAGCTCGACGATCGGCAACGGATATACCGCGAACGGCTGATCGGGGAAATCGTAGACGGCATTCCCGCCGAGTTTCCCGACGTGCTCAATCTCACCGATCAGGGACGCTTCGCCATCGGCTATTACCATCAGATGCAGGACTTCTTCACCAAAAAAACATCGGTGGCGGAAGCCGGGGCGACGGAACGGAAATAACTCTCTCTTTTATCGAATATTCTAAAACCGCATGTGAAAGGAACGACAATGGCTCCCATAACCAACCGCTATGATTTCGCGCTTCTGTTCGACGTCGAAAACGGCAACCCCAACGGCGACCCGGACGCGGGCAATCTGCCGCGCATCGATCCCGAGAACGGTCATGGCCTGGTCACCGACGTGTGCCTCAAGCGCAAGGTGCGCAATTACGTGGAAATGATGAACCGGGAGAACGCGGCAATCTACATACGGGAAAAGGCGGTGCTCATCCGCTTTCACGAAGAGGCATACAGGGCAATCGGCGCGGAGGATGAACTGAAGGACGCGGAGAAGGCGGCCACGGAAAGCGAGGGCGGCGAAGGCGCGGAGGCCGTTCCCGCGAAAAAGAAGGCGGCGAAGGCGAAGCGCAAGGGCGGCGATCGCGTGGAGGAGGCGCGCAAATGGATGTGCGACCATTTCTATGATGTGCGAACATTTGGCGCGGTCATGTCGCTTGGGATAAATTGCGGCCAGGTGCGCGGACCGGTTCAGATGACCTTCGCCCACTCCATCGACCCGGTGCTGACGCAGGAACATTCGATCACCCGCATGGCGGTGGCGACCGAGGCGGAAGCGGAAAAGCAGGGCGGCGACAACCGCACCATGGGCAGAAAAAACACGATTCCCTACGGGCTCTATCTCGGATACGGCTTCGTGTCGCCGCATCTTGCGGCGCAGACCGGCTTTTCTATGGAGGATCTGGATTTGTTCTGGGATGCGCTGGTAAACATGTTCGAGCACGACCGCTCGGCCGCGCGCGGTTTGATGAGCACCCGCAAACTCTATATCTTCAAGCACGACTCGGCGCTCGGCAACGCACCGGCGCGGACGCTGTTCGATTACATACAGGCCGGGCGAGTGGACGAAAGTCGGCCGGCGCGCAAATATTCCGACTACCGGGTGACGATCGACGCCGCGGCGTTGCCGGCGGGAGTGACGCTGGCGGAAAAGCCATAGGCGGGAGGGTCAAGGCCATGGACGATGCGTTGTGGGTGCAACTGTCGGCGTTACAGCATTACCGATTTTGTCCGCGTCAATGCGCGCTGATTCATGTCGAGGCGACATGGGAAGAAAACCGCCTGACGGCGGAGGGGCGTGTTCTCCACGAACGCGTCCATTCCTCGGGAAGGGAAAAACGCGATTCCCTCATCATTGTTAGAGGACTTCGGCTGTACTCGCAACGTCACCGTCTTTCCGGCATCGCCGATGTCGTTGAATTCCGTCAGGCAAGCGACGGAGGCTCCGGCGTTCCGTTGCCGGGCGAAAAAGGGAATTGGATTCCTTTCCCCGTCGAGTACAAGCGGGGAAAACCCAAAAAGTCCGATTTGGACGTCGAACAACTGGCGGGACAGGCGC
>DAIPJX010000314.1:0-1861 GCA_036770065.1 Planctomycetota bacterium | reverse complement strand
GTCGTTTCGCGAGATGCAAAAAAATGGAGCCAGCGGTTCGCCGGCTCCATTATAGGCGATTTTTTCCGTGCGAAGGTTCGGTTTAGAGGAACGTGCCCCGCATCTTGACGGCATCCGCGACGCGCTTAATGGCGACGAGGAAGGCGGCCCGGCGCATCGCCTTGTTGTTGGTCTGGGCGTACGTCCAAACACGGTGAAAATTGTCCGTCATGATCGGCGTCAGGCGGTTGTTGTACTCCTCTTCCGTCCAGAAGAAACCGTTGAGGTTCTGCACCCACTCGAAGTAGGAGCCGATGACGCCGCCGGAGTTCGCCAGAAAGTCCGGAACGGTCAAAATACCCTTTCCGGCGAGGACCGCGTCCGCTTCCGGCGTGACGGGGCCGTTGGCACCCTCGACGATGTATTTCACCTTGATCCTGTCGGCGTTCTTGGCGTTGACGACGCCCTCGAGCGCGCAGGGCGCGAGGACGTCGGCCTGCATTTCGAGGATCTCCTCGCCGGAGACCTTCTCGAGGCCGGGCTGCGTATAACCATCGAGAATCCTCTTGGGGTGGTTCGTCACATGGGCGACGGCCTTTTCCACATCGATCCCGTTGGGCGCGTAATAACCGCCCGTGATGTCGGAGATGCCGACGATGACGGCTCCCGCTTTGGCCATGTCCATGGCGCAGTACGTTCCGACGTTGCCGAAACCCTGCACGATGACTTTCGTCCCCTTGACGTCCACCTTCTGCACCTTCAGCAGTTCCTTGATGCAGGTCGCCACGCCGACGCCGGTCGCCGCCGTACGGCCCTTGGAGCCCCAGATCGCGATCGGCTTGCCGGTGACCACGCCCGGCTCCAGCTGCCCGCGCATCTTGCTGATGGTGTCCATGAACCAGATCATCTCCTGGGCGCCCGTGTTTACGTCCGGCGCGGGAATGTCCGTCCATTCGCCCACGATCGGCGCCACGCGCGCGGCGAACGTGCGGGTCAGGCGCTCCTTTTCGGCCATCGACAGCTCGCTCGGATCGCAGGCGACGCCGCCCTTGCCGCCGCCGTAGGGAATCCCCGCCAGGGAGCACTTCCAGGTCATCAGGCTGCCGAGCGCCTCGCACTCCTCCAAATCCACGTCGGGGTGATAGCGGAAACCGCCCTTGGCCGGACCGAGCGCCGTGGAGTGCTGGACGCGATATCCCTCGAACACGCGGACGCTTCCGTCGTCCATCGCGATCGGAAGAGATACGCTGATCGCCCGCTCGGGGCGGCTCAGTATTTCGACAAGACCGTCCTCAAGCCCCATTTCCTCGGCCGCCGCATAGAAATTCTTCAGCGCGGTGTCGAGAAGGATGTTTTTGGATGTGCGCTTCTTTACGGACATGACAGTTCCCTCCTCAGTATGGCTGGCACCTTAATACCGCATACGATTACGCTTACAATAGCGCGATTGTAAGTCCAGGCGGGGAAAAGGTAAAGCGCATTTCCTGTGAAAAAGTATTCAGACTTTTTATTGTGAAGTTCATCAGTTTAAAAATAATTTTGTCGCGTCAATCCGCGAGGAATTGCATGAAATCGCGCGGCGTTTTCGCCGAAATATCGAAATTTCTCAAAACAACGGGCAATTCCGGGCAATCGGGAAACGCAATGCGATACGCGTGCAAAAGGATACGTTGGTTTGGGGCGGGGGGGCCGCCGTATTTCCGGTCCCCCACAAGGGGTGTGCCCGCATGGGCAAACTGCACGCGAATCTGGTGTGGCCTTCCCGTGTGCAAATCGATATGCAGCAGGGAAAAATCCCCGCTTTGCGCCCTTACCTCATAAGAGAGCGCCGCCCGTTTGGCGCCTGGCGCGTTCGGTTCAACAACACGCACCGTGTTGCTGA
>DAIPJX010000143.1:0-6513 GCA_036770065.1 Planctomycetota bacterium | reverse complement strand
GGGCGCGCCGCCGGGGGAAGAAATCCATTATGGATGTTGGTTATTTACAATCGATACATGCCCCCTGTCGCAACATAAACGCGATCGCTCGCACCGGAAATCTTCACACGGCAAAAAATCCCGTCCACCTTCCATATGCCATGCCGAACTCCTTTGGACTCCGCGCGCGCGCCAATGCCGGAACTCCCGGTAAACAACCACGACACACCAGCCGTCATCGTATTCTCAATCTTCCTCATCACGCCACATTCTCCATCACTTCCTCATCCGCCGTTTCCGGAGTCGCCACCTCCAACTCCTCCGCACTCTCCGGCTTCTGATCCGCCTCCGGCGCAATCGGCACAACATTCTCAATAACCCGCCGCACCAACAATTCCTCAATCTCCCCAGCCATGTCCGGATTCTCTTTCAAGAACGCAATCGCATTATCCCGGCCCTGACCGATACGCGTCTCTTTATACGAAAGCCAATTGCCCGTCCGGCTGATAACGCCTTCCTTGGCGCCCATATCCACCACTTCGCCAAGACGATTAATGCCCTGGTTGAACAATACCTGAAATTCAACCGTCTTGAACGGCGCCGCCATCTTGTTCTTCACCACCTTCACCTTGGTTTCGCTGCCCAACAACTCGTCGCCCTTCTTGATGGTCTGGCCGCGACGAATATCCAAACGAAGCGAAGCGTAAAACTTCAACGCGTTGCCGCCCGTCGTCGTCTCCGGACTGCCGAACATGACGCCGATTTTCATGCGAATCTGGTTGATGAAAATGATGCAGGTATTGGATTTTTTCACAATCCCGGTCAATTTTCGAAGACCCTGGCTCATCAACCTTGCCTGCAACCCGACATGGCTCTGCCCCATTTCGCCGTCCAACTCCGCCTTCGGCGTCAACGCCGCCACCGAGTCGACGACAATAATGTCGACCGCATTGGACTTGACCAGCATCTCGCAAATATCCAGCGCCTGCTCGCCGCAATCCGGCTGACTCACAAGGAGATTGTCCAAATCGACGCCCAGCTTTTTGGCGTATGCCGGGTCCAGCGCGTGCTCGGCGTCGATAAAGGCGGCGGTGCCGCCGGTTTTTTGCGCGCTTGCGACGCAATGCAGCGCCAATGTCGTTTTTCCGCTCGATTCCGGCCCGTAAAACTCGACGATGCGCCCCTTCGGAACGCCGCCGACGCCAATCGCCGCGTCAAGACCAATCGAACCTGTGGAAATGGCGTCGCACTTCACCACATTGTCCGTGCCCAAGCGCATAATCGCCTCGGGGCCGAATTTTTTGCTGATTTCGGCAAGAGCGCCGGCCAGCGTCTCGTCCTTTTTGCCCTCCCCTTTTGCGCTTTTGTCTTCTTTGGTTTCTTTGGTCGCTTTGGTTGCTTTGGTGCGCGGCGCCATGGTTGTCTCCTCAAATATGCTATGCTAAAGTTTATTGATGGTATTTCCAACGTTACATGACGCGGTGCATGCCCACCACTTTGCCCCCGATGGCAAAATCCGCGTCCTCGTCAACCGTGAAAGGCTGGTACAGCTCATTTTCCGGAATCAGCATCAACCCGCCGCCGTCAAGCCAGCGAAAGCGTTTTACCGTTGCCTGGCCGTCGATAATGGCGACTCCTATTTCCCCCGATTCCACTTTTTGCTGTTGGCGTACAATGGCGTAGTCGCCGTCCCACAATCCGGCCTCAATCATGGAATCGCCCGCTATGCGGAGTGCGTAATGGATGCCGGGTTCATAAATGGCGTCGAGGTCGAGGTATCCTTCCAGGTTTTCGATTGCGTCGATAGGCGTTCCCGCCGCGACCTTCCCGACAATGGGCACGCCTTTTTCCTGGACGAGATAATCCGGCGCGATTTCGATATTTCTGGCGGTTCCGGGCCTGCGATTGATATATCCTTTTTTCGCCAGCGCTTCGAGATGGGTATTGATGGCGTTGGTGGAGGAGAATCCGAAAGCGCTGCACATTTCGCGAATGCTTGGAATCACGCCTTCTTCGCGCAGCGAACGCACGATATAGTCGAAAATTTCTTTTTGCCGTGGGGTTAAATCTTGCATAATCATCACCAGTTTGTGCGCAAACAACTGAACAAATGTTTATTTCCTACAATTGTTTTATACTGCACCCATGTTCAGATGTCAATTATAAAATTTCCGCTTTTTTTGCATAAAGGGTCGCATATACTGCTAATTGTGGTCTCGAATGGCTGTCTCTACAATATGCCGTAGTGGGCTGGCGAAGAAATTTTCAACTTTTTCTGAAGGGGAATTGAAGTTCCACTTCAACCGGATTGTTTGTCTTGGCATGAAGAACGCCGCAATTTATGTCGATATAAATCCTTGGGGAAAACGGGATGCGAGAAAAACCGCGCTTTCAATCGCGATGGTTGGAAAAGTGGTTTATACTGGAGTCATTTTGAATTATGGAATAGTTATCGGAGAGTCAGGCATGTCGACAAATGCGGAAAGCGCCAAACACGGTGAAACAGGGGATTTTGGCAGGAATTGGAGCGATAAGTTGCGTTTGCTTGATGCGATTGACGATATGCGTGAGCCTGTCCGCGAGCCGCAGGCGGTTCAGTCTTTTTCCGGGGCGGGTTCGGCAATTGAATCTGTGGAAGTGTTGCGGGAAAAGCTTCATACATATGAGCAAACTTGTGCCATGCTTGAGCGGGAGGTGCAGGTGCTTGAGCAGCAGACGTTGGCTGCTTTGGCTGAAGCCAGCCGTTTGCGTCGGGAGTTGAACCAGAAAGAGGCGCAGCAGGATCGTTGCGATCAGTTCCTTGATTATATTGAAAAAGACAGCGTTATGAAAATTCTTTCCGAATCGGAAAACGAGCGTCGGTTGCTTCTTGACGCTTTGGAAAATAGTGAAGCCGAGCTTGCCCGTATGGTCAAGACGCTTGATCTTGTTGCCCGCAAGCTTCAGGTGGCGTGAGCGGACGTATTTTCCGTTTTCCGTCTGTTTGTGTGTTTCACGCCGCCCGCCGGAAGCGAGGGCGGCGTTTTTGTACGGGGGATATTTCATGACGACGGGCAGGACGTGGGCTATTCTTTTTCTTTGGGTGACGGGTGTCGCGACCGGGGTTGTTTTTCTTGCCGAATGGCAGTATGGCGATGTATGGACGCTTTTGACTATGCGTTCGTCGAAGAATGCGTCGTCTCTCAGTTCAAAGCGGGAGCAGTCGAAAGCGGTTGGCGAGGATGTTGCTTTGCAGTATGCTCGCGCGGTTGATTTGTCGCGTGGCATTGGCGGCGATGCCGATCCGGAGGCGGCGGTGTCGTTGTTTGCTGTTTGTGCGAAGCGTGGTTTTGCTCCGGGGCAGTATATGCTTGGCGTTGCGTATTGGTCGGGCGAAGGGATTCGTCGGGACAAGCGGTTGGGGCTTGAGTGGATTCGTCGTGCCGCCGATGGCGGGAATATGCAGGCGCAATTGTTTATGGGGATTGTGTGTTTTGAAGGCGAGGAAACGCCCCGGAATGTCGATGCCGCCATTGTCTGGTTTGAAAAGGCGGCGGAAAACGGCAGTGCGGACGCGTTGTTTAATTTGGGTGAATTGTACAGGAACGGCGTTGGCGTTCCGGCGGATTCTCAAGCTGCGGCCCGTTATTATCATGCCGCCGCCGCCGGGGGATTGGCGAAAGCGGAATCCCGTCTGGCTTCGTTGGGTTCGGAATAGGTCTGTGAACGCTCCAGGAAGACGGGAAGCAAATTAGAGAAAATATTATCTATTTAATCATTGCATAAGGAAGAGTTGCGCGTATACTGGAGAGCGCTGTCATGACCGGTGCTGGTTTGTGGCGGCGTTCCGGCACTATGTACTTTTTTCGGGAAGCGCTGCCTGTACAGGTTGATCCTGTCCCGTGAGCAAGAAAGGATGCACCGAGATGGCTCGTACCATCAATTTCTCGGCTGGCCCCGCCGTGTTGCCGTTGGAGGTTTTGGAGCAGGCGCAGCGTGAGCTTATCGATTTTCAGGGCAGCGGCATGTCTATTATGGAGATGTCGCATCGCGGCAAGATTTTCGACGCCGTGATCAAGCAGGCGGAAGAGAACCTGCGCAAATTGACGGGGATTTCCGACGAATATTCCGTTCTTTTCCTTCCGGGCGGCGCGAGCCAGCAGTTTGCCATGATCCCGCTCAATTTTCTGACGCCGGGCAGTTCCGCCGACTATGTCCATACCGGGTCGTGGGCTGGCAAGGCGATCAAGGAAGCGGAGCTTGTGGGCAAGGTCAATGTCATCTGGAATGGCAAGGGCGTTGATTATATGGACATGCCGCGGGCGGGCGAGTTGGCGTTTACTTCGGGCGCCGCGTATGCGCATATTTGCTCCAATGAAACGATTGGCGGCGTGCAGTTCAAGGAATTCCCGAAAACGGAAGCGCCGCTTGTTGTCGACATGTCGTCTGACATTATGTCACGCGTTGTCGATATGAATCAGTTTGGCATGGTGTATGCCGGCGCGCAGAAGAATCTTGGTCCGTCGGGTCTTGCTGTTGTTATTGTGCGCAAGGATTTGACGGAGCGCGTGCCTGCCGCGGTCAATTACTTTTTCCGTTACAAAACACATATGGCCGAACCGAGTTTGTACAATACGCCGAACACGTGGGCGGTATATGTGTTCAAATTGCTTGGCGACTGGATGTTGAAGAATGGGGGTGTTGCCGCCATGCAGAAGAGGAATGAGGAGAAGGCGGCGATTTTGTATGATGCTTTGGACGCGAGTGATTTTTGGAAGCCGTGTGCGTCGAAGCGCAGCCGTTCGCTTATGAATGTAACGTGGCGTTTAAGCTCGGAGGAGCTTGAGTCGAAGTTTGTGAAGGAGTCGAAGGTTGCCGGGATGGAGGGCTTGAAGGGTCACCGTTCTGTTGGCGGCATTCGCGCGAGTATTTACAATGCGTGTCCGGTTGAGTGGGTGCGGTCGCTGGTCGAGTTTATGGCTGATTTTGAGAAGAAGAACGGATAGGCTCCAAGCTCTTTTCCGAAACGCGGCAAACATACAGATACGCCCACCCGATTATATTGGGTGGGCGTATTTTCAAATATATGGAATACCTCTATATTCCAAGAGATGGAGGACGCGATGCTTTTTAACGTTGCAAACATATCTGGATATGCATAAGATTGTTTCACTCGCTCTTTTCCGTTGGTGTCCGAAGCTGCTCCATAATCCGGATTGTCGCGCCGGGCGAGGAAAAATACGCCAAAAGCCGGTTTTGCCGAAATATGGCGCGCCGATTCGCATTGTACGAACACCCACATAAAATCAACGGCATTTCTCGATATCTTCGGAGCGTGGCTCCGATTTTCATGGCTTGAGCATTTTACATGGGAGTTGGCTTTTGCGCGTCCTCTTCGTTGCCTTCCCGCTTTCGTGATTTTTGTGCCGCCCATTGGCAAAAACCGCTGCCGCGTGAAGGCGCCTCGAGTACGCGCAAATTCGACCCCCTATGTAGAACGCGACAAAGGAGAAACTATGCGTCTTGGACATGTTTCACTGAAACGCGGTCTGTTGTTGCTGGGGTTGCTATGTTGTTTCGCGTTGACGCTGTCGGCGGCGGAGCCTGTGACTTTCACCATCGTCGCCCAGCCTCCGGGAACCGGCCCCTACAATTACGCCGCAACCATGGCCAAGTTCATGAACGACGCCCTCCCTGCGGGTTCAACCGTTAACGTGGTTCCTCGCGGCGGCTCGATGGCGAATCCCACCACGTTGGACATGGGCAGGGCCGATGCCGCCATTGCCGGCGGCGCCTCGACCCGCTGGGCCTGGGACGGCAATCCGGAAGTCTACGAAAAATACGGCAAGCATCCCAATATACGACTGGTGACCATGGGCAACCTGACCGTCAACTTTGTCTTTGCCGTCGCCCGCAAGGAATATGTGGAAAGAACCGGTAACGACACCCTTGAAAAGCTTCTGAACGCGAAGGAAATGCCCCGTATCGCGATCAAGCCTCCGGGCAGCGACGTTCCCCCGCAGTTCAGCGAGATTCTCCGCCTCATGGGCAAAGATCTTGAGGATTATAAAAAAGCGGGAAGACTTATCCAAATCCAGCCCTCGCAAATCGGTGAAATGATGCGCGACGGCCGGGTCGACGCCTATTTTGAAGCCACCACTCTCCAGCATCCTTCGGTTACCGAAATCGCCCTTACCAACGATTTGATCTTTCTCCCCATTTCCGCTGAGGTTGTGGAAAAACTGAGCAATATAGGCTTAAATCCCGTGACAATGAAGGCCGGCAGCTACAGGGGTCTGGATGAGGACTACCACACCGCCGCGGCCGGCAACAATGTCATTGCTTATAGCGGTGCGTCTGAAGAGTCGATTTATCTCCTCACCAAGGCGCTGATTGAACGCCGCGACGAATTCATCGAGGAAAATCCGCAGTTGCGGACCTGGGTTCCGGAACAAGATCTCGAAATTTACAAAAAAGGCAACAACCCCGTTCCGCTGCACCCTGGCGCCGCCCGCTACTACAAGGAAATCGGCTGGATTCAATAAACCCGGGCCG
>DAIPJX010000313.1:0-1866 GCA_036770065.1 Planctomycetota bacterium | reverse complement strand
CGCCCCACAAACAACACAACCCGGAAAAACACGCGCTGCTCCATTACAAGCACAAAAACAAAAGGCCGGCGAATCCACCGGCCTCCATTTTCAATCGGTTAGAACTCAAATCCCGCAAGCGCATAAACCGTATTCCCGCGCGCCTTGGCCGTTGTCCGGCCGCCTTCCCTGTACCGAATGCTTTCGTGCTTCCAGCCGGCTTCGAGCGAAACGCCGTGGCCCCAATTATACTGAAGACCCGTGTAGAAAGCCCAAGCGGTCGCCTTGTTGTTTATGCCGCCGAATTTGTGGCGGGTCCGCAGATAATCGCCCTGGGCGAAGACGGTCAGGCGATCGCTGATGTCGAACGATGCGCCGTAGTTGATCGCGTCAGACCGCATGCCCGAGTAATTATACACGTTGTTGCCATGAATCCACTGGCCCCAGAAATAAAAGCGCTCCATGAACGCGGGACGCCAGCCGGCCGCCAAGGCAAATGCGGTGTTGTTCTTGCTATACCCCGTGTCGGGAGCGTACGAATAATCCGGATCGCCGTTGACGTCATAATCGTCGCGCCCATTATTGTGATAATTGACGACGCCAAAGGTGAATTTCAGGTTTTCGATCGGTTCGTAGGTCGCCCGCATGGACATGCTGCCTATGCCGTAATCGCGAGTGCGGGTTTTATACACCCCGTCCCGATTGACGCGATGGTAATACACCCCGTCCCAATCCATATGCGGCGAATCGTCATACATGCTGGACATGAAGGAAAGCTCGAGCTTCAACTTGCCGTCGAGGCCCTCCCAGTACGGATTGATCTGGACAACCCCGTCAATGTCCCAACCGTTGTGCATCGGAACAATGCCGTCATACCCGGCGAACATGTCGAACCTGTGGCCCAACTCGCTCAAGCCGTCGCCGCCGCCGGCGGCATAGGAACCGAGTTCGCCAATGCCCTCTTCGCCGAAAACAAGCGAATCACGGCCGATTTTGAGGCCGAAACCGGTATTGCAGATATCCTTCCACCGAACATAGTATGACTGGGCAATGAAATAATCGCGCGCATCGTTTTGCAAATCAATCGACAAATACGCGTCAAAATGCTCATTCACATCTATGCCGACATACAACTCCGCATCGCTCAACGCAAGGCTGCCCGCCTTGGAGCGAACCCGCGTGCCGCGGCTGCCGGCGTCGATAATATCGCCCGCGTCGTCTTCCATATACACGCTGCTGACGCTGCCGCCGGTATAGGTGTACTTGGTGGTCGCCAAACCGCCGATTGTGACCTTGGCGTTCTTTTGCAAACTGATGATATTGTCCGCCGACGACTCGCCGCCGGATCCATATATGCCGCCGGCTATTTTCGCCTGCAAATCATTCATCCGCGCATCCTGAGCAGCCATGCGCGCGTCTTGCGCGGCAAGCCGTTCCTGCAACCGCTGAATATCGACATCCCCAGAAAACGCTTGCCCCATGGCTACAGCCATGACCAAACCAGCAACCAGTCCAAAACGTTTCATCGCATCTCCCCCTTCTCTAAAATCCTGTACCATCCATAGTACAGAGAGTCAATACTCCCCAGTCGGAAAACCCGGGGACCTACCTTGCGTGTCGAATTCGTACTCCTATTTTTACAACACAGAATTACACTACAGGCAATCCGTCAGTTTTGCAATACTTCTTTTTATAAAAACGGTATTTTTTATCGCAATTTCTACCGTATACGAATAAAATTGACCCAAAAACATACCCTTGCAATGAGGTTGTCCCGTATTCACCAATCGTGAAAACGGAAGCGCAGACGGCTGGTTGCATCCGGAATCCGAAGAGGAAGCGAGAACCGATACCTTTAATTAATAATTAACAATTAATAATGAATAA
>DAIPJX010000142.1:0-6531 GCA_036770065.1 Planctomycetota bacterium | reverse complement strand
ACCCCCTATGCCGGCTTAGCAAGCCGGTGCATTCGACCACTCTGCCACCTCTCCGCGCGGTCGTTTAGATGTCTAGAGTATATGGTTTTATAAAAAGCTGTCAATCCTGTCAGAAAAATAAACGGCACTTTTATTCTGGCGGGTGCGCATAGCCTGTTTTTGTCAGTTCCCACAGCAACCGAACCTCTTCCCAAACATCAACCCCCTCAAACGCCAACTGGCGCGCCGCGACGCGTTCCATATCGCCTGAAGGTGTTTTCGCAAAGTCCATAATAAACCGCGATCGCTTCGGACTTGACAAGGCAAAGAAACGCCGATCGCTCAATCGAACCGAAACGCCCGGCTCGGGATCCTCCTCCGCAACAAACATGCCTTGCGAGTACCAAACAAACATCCGCCCGTCCGCGGTCGAAAGCGCTTTGTCCACCTCCGCACCGCGGGCGGCCGGAAACCGGATGAAATGCATGGCCTGCGGAGCGTAGCTGGAAGATTCCGCATTATATACAGCGCCCTCCGCATCGCGCGCGGCAATAACCCAGGCAATATAATTGAATAGAATCGGAAACGCGCGAACCTCGACCGCGTCCACGCCGTTTGCATTCAACTGTTCACGGGCCACCCGTACGGTTTGGGCATGTTGCTGCACCGCAACCAGAAGGTACAGGCACACAACGACAAGGCTGACCCGCGCCCACCACATTGCAACATGGCGGCGCTTGGGATAGCGATGAACGACGGGGAACGCCATCGGATTGTCGAACGTATCGACTTTTTCCCGGCGCAATACCCGGTTGACGACAAACGATGCGCCGGTCACGCCGGTAAGGAAAATATCGATAATGGGCAAAAGATCCCACGAAACACGAATATTGGAAAACGGCAGAAGCGGCATCGTTCCCCAACTGGTGGCCAAATCTCCCAACGTATGGGAAACAAGGCAAAAAAGCGCCAAAAGTGCCCATTGAAGACACGAACCCATTCTTCCGGCCAGCCGGTATCCGACATACCCGAGAATGGGAGCGGCCAGAAGTTGCGGCGCAATGCTGTGGGTATAGCCCCGGTGATAGGCCCAAGCGGATTCGGCATTGATAAAGTAGGTGACTATATCAACATCGGGAAGCGATGCGGCGACAAGCGCAAACGGCGTCGCAACCCGCCCGAGCCGCTTCCGGAATACGCCGTCGGAAAGAGCGGCGCCAACAAGCGCGTGCGTCAGCGTGTCCATGTCTAGCCTTTATCCGGCGGGCTTGCGTGCACGCCCAGACGCCGCTCCGACGTGACGCCGGAAAAAGCGGCGAGAAAAGCGTCGCGCGACTCGGATGAGATAGCGACCTTGCGCCAGATTTTAATCCCCGATTCCTCAAAAATCGACTGCCAATGCCTGTCGCGCCGGCGATCGGAGGATTCGTAATCGTGTTCGTAATACACTTCGGTTATGCGGGCTGCGGCGAGCAGTTTCGTGCAGATGTAGCATGGCGCGAGCGTCGTATACACCGCCGCCCCCTCCACCGCGATTCCCAACCGCGCCGCCTGGGCGACGGCGTTGGCTTCGGCATGGCTGGATCGGCAGTAATTGTACTTGTCCGCATCGCTTGCCCCCATATGGCGGCTGTAGCAAAACGGCGTACCGTCTTCGTTGAAATTCCCGAGGCAATGCGGCGCGCCCGGAGGCGAACCGTTGTATCCGGTCGCGAGGACATGGCGGTTCTTCACCAGTATCGCGCCGGTTGGCCGCGAATTGCAGGTGGAGCGGGTGCTGATCAACTTCGCCACCGCCATAAAGTACTCATGCCAGTCGGGACGACCGGCGAATGAAATGTGTTCCGTCATTTTTTGCAAATTCCCGTGCTGCCGAAACCGTTCAGGCTGCGTTCGGTATCGGCATTGAAATCGACCTTGCTGATACCGACCAGCGAGTGTTCAGGAATCGCGCGAAAGGCTATTTGCGCCACCTTCATGCCTTTCGCCAGATCGATCGTCCCCTGCCCGGCGTTATGCAAAATAACGCCGATTTCATTCCGGTAGCCGGCGTCAATGGTTCCCGGAGTGTTGAGAACGGTGAGGCCGAGCTTCAACGCATTGCCGGAACGCGGGCGCACAAGCGCTTCCCACCCCGGCTCCATTTCCAGAAACACGCCGGTTCGCGCGAGGCACCGCTGTCCAGGATGCAGGCGCAATTCGTTCAAGTCATCGCCCAATTCGGTTACGCGCGCGTAGGAGCGGGCGAACAAGTCATAACAGGCGTCCTCGGCATGGGCCTTGACCGGGGCGTATGCGGTATCGTCATTGTGAAGGGCGTATTTGATGTTCATTCGATTCCTTTTTTGTTTTTTCGTACAATCACATGATACGGATGCGGTATCTCTCAGGATGTATATTCCGCCTCAAGATCGGCGAAATAGACGGGGCAAAGCGGCGCCATTTTTTCCCAGGCGAGATGGGCGAGCGCGCGAATCTTCGGATGAGCGCCCCGGCCCATGCGCAGTTTGAAAATATGCCGCCATTCCCGGAAATTGGCGGTGGCGAAAATTGTCGTCGCCGTGCACGTCGGCAAAACATCACGGGCCTTCTCCGCCGGAATGCCCGCCGAAAGCATGGTCTGATAGGCTTTCTCCGCCGAAAGCATTGCTTCGCGCCACGGCGCTTCCTCACCAGGGGAAGAGAAAAACGGCCTGACGACAGGAATGCCTTCATCATACTTGATGTACCTGGTGGATGATTGGGTATAACTGGCGAGGCGGTGCCGCACCAACTCGTGGGTGATCCCCCGGTCGGTAACCAGCTTGAACGTGGCGACAGCGTGCTCGAACACCGAATCGTGACGCCGTTCCTTCAAACCGCCCAGGAATTTTTCCCGCCGCGTCCGGCATTTTTGACAATTGCCGTCGGCGCAGTCGCACTCCATCCGTTCTTCCGAATTGTAGCATACCCGGGCAATGCGCTCGAGCATGCGTTCCGGTTCGGGCGTACAGGCGACGAGTTCGGCGCTTTGTTCGATTTCAATCATGGTTCACCTTTGCTGATTTACCTGTGTCTTCCGCATCCAAATGCCCGCCTTCGCGCAACATTTCCCGGGCTTGTTCCCTGGTCACCGTTCCCGCGGAACTCCCGTGAATCATGCTGGCTATTTCCTTCAGGCGCATGTCGCCGGACAGGGAATCGACTTTCGCCTGGGTTCGCCCGCCCGCGACTTTTTTCGCCACTTTGAGATGCGTTTCGGCATACGCGGCGATTTGCGGCAAATGCGTGATGACTATCACCTGTCGCGTTGTCGCCATATTTTGCAATTTAATGCCGAGTTCGCGGCCAAGCCGCGCGCCGACTCCGGCGTCGACTTCGTCGAGAAACATCACATCCGGCCTATACACTTCCGACAACGCCGCCTTGAGCGCCAAGACCGATCGGGACGCTTCGCCGCCCGAGACCGCGCCGGAAACCGCGCTGGCCGCTTCGCCCGGATTGGGGCTTAGGAAAAAATTCACCTCGTCCAGGCCCGAGTGTCCGGCGTCAATCAGCTTTTCAAGCGGCATGCCTTCCTGCCATAGCGGTTCGAACACAACGCTGAATCCCGCTTCCGGCATGCCCAGTCCGGCGAGTTCCCGATTCACGGCGCGTTCCATGCGCCTGGCCGCGTCGCGGCGGGACTGGCGAAGTTTTTCCCCTTCCGCCGCGATCTCGGGAAGGATCGCCGCCAACTGCGCGCGCGTTTCATCCTCTCCCGCGTCCCAACCGGACAAGTCCCCGATTTCCGCTTCGAGCTTTTTCTGCGCGGTCGGCAGATCCTTGACTTCGCATTCAAAACGCTTGGCAAGTTTTTTGAGCATTTCCGAACGCCCAATCATCTCGTCCAACCGCGACGGGTCCGCATCTATATCGTCGGGAATGTCGCCAAGTCGCGCCAGCGCGTTTTCCGCCGATTGCATGGCGGCTTCCAGCTCTTCCGCCGCCTCCTGCAAGCGGGGCGACACCGAAGCCATGCGCTCCAGCGCTTTCCAGGCAAGGGAAAGCCCCTCGACAACCGACGGTTCGCCGCCCTCAAGCCGGGCGGCCGCTTCACCCGCAGCCTGGACAATGGCGGCGGCATGCGAGAGTTCCTGTATTTCCTCTTCCAATCCAATGTCTTCCGACGGATCGAACGCGGCTTTTTGCAATGTTTTCAATTCGTCCCGGGCGCGTTCGAGACGAATGCGGACGAGTTCGCGTTCATCTCTCCCGGCCTTCAGGCGCTTGGAGAGGGAAAGAGCGGCGGCAAAATGTTTCGCGTACCGATCGGCTTTTGCGTCAAGCCTGCCGTAGGCGTCCAGAAGTTCCAACTGATGGGCCGGATCGGCAAGCCGCATATGTTCGTTCTGCGCGGCAAAATCCACCAGCGGAACAAGCAGATGGCGGACCGTTTGCCCGGTAACGCTCTTGCCGTTGACGACCAATCCGCCGCCGCCCTCGCGACGAACGGTCCGGTCGATAATCAGGCGTCCATTGACGTCGGCCAATGCCAATGCATCTTTGGGCCAGTCCTTTGTTGTCTCGAACACGGCGCGGATACGGCTTTCTTCGCAGCCGCTTCGAATAACGTCCTGCCCTCCGCGTCCGCCGAGCGCAAGCCCGAGTGCGCGGGCGACCAGACTTTTCCCGGCGCCGGTTTCGCCGGAAACTGCGTTGAGGCCGGCGGAAAATACGAACGCGGTTTTCTCGAACAGCAGAAAGTTTTCCAATTCCAGTCGATGCAGCACCGGGGTCGCCCTCGCCTTCTCTTTACAATAAACAGTGAAAAAGGTATTGTAACAAAAGATCGCCATGCCGCAAGGGCATGCGTACGAATGTGGTTGAGAGGACATATGGGAATATACGATAAATTGCGCCGACGGCTGGACAAGGCGGGAGTGCGTCCGTCGATCCGGCGGGGGCAGAATTTTCTGCTGGACGGCAATATGCTGCGTTTCATCGCCGAGACGGGCGCGTTGACGGGCAATGACGTTGTGCTGGAGGTTGGTCCGGGGACGGGATTTCTGACACGTCATCTTGCCAAGGCCGGCCCATTGGTACTGGCGGTCGAGTTGGATCGCGGGTTGTTGCCGATAGCGAAGGAAGAAGTTGCGAATTTTCCCAACGTGTTTTTTATCGAAGGGGATATCCTTGCCGGCAAGAACCGCATCAACCCCGAAGTAACGGCGAAACTCGAAGAACTGCTCCGCGTTAAGCAGCAATTGCTGGACAGCGGTACGGGCGGCGCAACCGGGGCGGCGCGATTGAAAAGCGTGGCGAATCTTCCATATTCCGCCGGAACGCCGCTGGTGATGAACATGTTGTCGTCGCCGCTTCCGTGGGAGTTGGGCGTCTTTTTATTGCAAAAAGAGGTGGTGGAGCGAATTGTCGCCAAACCCGGCGGGAAGGAGTACGGCGCGATTTCCATCTCCGCCGCGCTTGCGTCTGTCGCGACTCTGGAGCGGGTTGTGCCGCCGAATGCATTCTGGCCCCGCCCCAATGTCGATTCCGCCGTTGTCCGTATTGCGTTTAAACCGCTTGAGGACCGACTGGCGCTTCCCTGGGTCGAACTGCGGGCGGTCACCAACGCCGTATTCGGCTCGCGCAGGAAGATTCTGAAAAACGCGCTCAAGGGATTGTTCCCGGATACGAATATCGGCGAAATGCTGGAAGCCGGCAACATCAATCCGGAAAGCCGGGGCGAACAGTTGCCGCCGGAGGCTTTTTTGACCATGGCCCGCCTGGTCGGGAAATCGCCGAAATAGCGCTCCCCGCCTACGGCATTTCCACCACGATATCCTCGTTTGTATAGATGCAAATTTCTCCGGCGATTTTCAACGACTCGCGAACGATTTGCTCGGCGTCGAGACCGCTGTGCCCCATAAGCGCGCGCGCGGCGGCGGTGGCGTATCCCGATCCCGAGCCAATGGAAATGACGTCGTCTTCCGGTTCGATAACGTCGCCCGCTCCTCCAAGGAGGAGAATTGCCGTCTTGTCCGCGACGATTATGCTGCTTTCCAACCGGCGCAAAACGCGGTCGGTGCGCCATTCCTTCGCCATTTCAATGGCGGCGCGGGTAATGTTGTTGTTGTGCTCGGACAACTTCTTTTCGAAACGGTCCAGAAGCGCAAACGCGTCGGCGACCGAACCGGCGAATCCGACTTTGACCTTGCCGTCGGCGAGAGACCGGATTTTCCGGGCATTGCCCTTGATCATCATATTGCCGAGCGTTACCTGACCGTCGCCGCCGATGGCGGTCTGCCCGTTCCGGCGGACGGCAAGAATGGTTGTGCTGCGGATTCTGGCGCTTTCATCGTTCATGGCTCTTCCTTTGGATTCACATGTTCGAAGACTCCCATTCTACAAAAGGCGGGGTGAAAATCCAGCCTTTACAAACAGATGGAAATCCGTATAGTAATCGAATCACCGATAGCGAACGGGCGGTTAACTCAGTTGGTAGAGTGTATCCCTTACAAGGATAAAGTCACAGGTTCGAGTCCTGTACCGCCCACCATACTCTTGTACGATAGAGCCGCGCCGTTCCAGGCG
>DAIPJX010000141.1:0-6556 GCA_036770065.1 Planctomycetota bacterium | reverse complement strand
TGCAACCACTATAAACGCGAGCGGTAGCGGGCGGGTCGTCTATGTATTTCTTCCGCCATTATTCATTATTACTCGTTAATCGTCAGTTCACTATACCAGTCGCGCGATATGTTTCGCTCGTTCGCCCGGCAGGAGACAGACGGGCGGAATATCGATCATCGTTTTGCAGCCGGGAGCCATTCTGACGGCGGCGCGCGCGCACGAGACCAATATTTGCGCGGTCAGGGCGGGATTGTCAATACGCATGTCGAAACGCAATTGCTGGTTTGAGGTTGTTCCGGACGCGCCGGTTCGTTCGAGAAGCACGCCGTGGGAATTGTCCATGACGGCGTTGAATTCGGCGATGGTTTCGACAAAGCGGACATCGAGCGGATCATGGCTGAAGTATTCGTCGTCGGCGAGAGCGTCGGCGATTTTCTTTTTGTCCGCGTTCGCTTTGGGCAAAACGTACACAAGCCGGGAATGCTTTCCGCCGCCGAGGGGAATGGTGATCGAGGTTGCGTTTTCGATGCCGGCAATGGCGCGCGCGGCGGCCGAATGTCCCATTGAGCGTCCTCGTCCGAAGTTGGTGAAGGTTGTGCCGACAGGCGTCATCGCTTCGAACAATGCGCGCAAAACCGAATCGGTTCCCGGATCCCATCCTGCGGCGATGATGGCGGTGCGGTTCGCGGCGATGGCTTTTTTGTCCAGCGACTCGACCAGAGCGGGAATTTCGCCGTGAATGTCGAACGAGTCGACCGTATGGATTCCGGCGGCCAGATACATTTCCGCCAAAGCGGGAATGTTGCGCGAAGGAGCGGCAAGAATGGCGACGTCGGGTTTTCCATTCCTGGCAGTCAGGTCTTCGAGACTTTTGAAATCGGCGCATCCGCGCAAATCGGGCGCGCGGGTGCCAAGCGAGGAAGCGCCGCGGATAACGCCGATGCATTCCATGTCGGGCGCGGTTTCGATTGCCTGGATGGTTCGACTTCCGATATTCCCAAGACCGTGGACGGCGATGCGGATTGTGTGTTTCATTTGTTTTTCTCCATGTGAAAGTGCGTGATTGCTGCTTTTGGTCTTTCCGTCGGTACATTAATAAAAAAGCAAATCATCCGGGCACGCAAAAGTTTTTTCCTGAAAACGTCATTTTTTTCTCAACGTTTCATGATGCCGTCCGATTATATAAGTGTCGGGGAGGATAAGTCATGAGCGCGCTACTGAAAAAAGATCATACTGCAACGCCAAACGGATTGACGGTTTTACGCGATTTGGTGGGTGATGGCGTGAAACGTCTTGCCGGCGGCGAAGGGGCGCGGATTTCCTCTCCGGCCAAACACGAGAGCGGCGTAATGCGGGTTGTTTCAATAACTGCCGATATGTTTGAACAGGCATAACCGTCCCAGCGGTTGCTTTTGTATAATGCGAATGTCCACTGCTTTGCGGCGGTGGACATTGTTATTTTTCCGTTATCACACCGCCGCCGACGACAAAGTCGTCCCGATAAAAAACAATCGATTGCCCCGCCGCGACTCCGTGCTGCGGTTTAGCGAAATGAACGGCGAGCGCTCCATCGCGCGGCGCGTTGCCGATGCTCATTTCATGCGGCGATTGGGACGAACGCATGCGACCGAGGAGTACGGTCCCCGGATCGGGCTGCGGCAGATGGAAGACGGGATTGTCGATAACGCACTCCGAACGCATATGCTCGTGACGCGTGCCGACGACGACGCGGTTGCATTCGGGAACGACTCGAATCACGAACAGCGGTTCCGTATAGGCGATTCCCAGGCCTTTCCGCTGGCCTGGCGTAAAGTTCCAGTAGCCTTGGTGCTTTCCCATGACGGTTCCGTCGGACATGACGATATCGCCTTCCATGGGCGGTTTGCCGATCAGCTCCGCATAATCGCCGATGGAAAAATCCTGGCTGTCCGGTTTGTCGTGAACGGGAACGTTCAATTCCGCCGCCAGTCGGCGCACTTCGGTTTTTCGGTAGCGGCCAAGCGGAAACCAGGTGGACGCGAGTTGTTCCTGGCTCAGGCGGTACAGAAAGTACGACTGATCTTTTGCCGTATCGACGCCGCGCTTGAGCAGCCAGGCGTTGTCCGCTTCGGAATATTCGATATTGGCGTAGTGTCCGGTTGCGAAATGATGAAAGCGCGCGCCGCGCGTCCTGGCTATTTTCGGTAAAAGGCCGAACTTGATCAACGGGTTGCATTGCACGCACGGATTGGGCGTGCGGCCGGCGAGATATTCGGCGCGGAAATAATCAATCACGGCGCTGCGATACGCATCGGCGCAATCGGCGACGATGAGAGGCATTTCAATGTGATTCGCCAGCGCTTGCGCGGCGGCGATATCCTCTTTCATTCCGCAGCCTTGTCCGGTGGGATGAAGAGGATCGCGAACGGACATGATGATGCCTGCGACGCGGTAGCCTTCCCGGCGCAAAAGCAGCGCGGTCAAACACGAATCGACGCCGCCGGAAAAGGCGACGAGAACATCGACATCCAATACGTCACGCAAGGAGCAATTCCTGTTCTATGCACATCTCTTCCGGAACGATTCTGGACGCCAATTCTTCCGCGTCCAGCGCGTACAGGGGGGAAATTTCAACAACCGGGCGGTTTGTCGCGGTTACGCCCGCCCTGGCCAGCCATTCGGCAAAATATCCGCTGAGCAGCTCGCGGCACGATGCGATTGAATCGTTGCCGGTCGCGTTTTTCAGCGGCGCGAACTCGTGTTCGCGTTTCACTTCAAGATTCAGGGACGCGCGGGCGAACGGAAGCGCGTCAAAAACAAATGTCTCGAACTTGATCGCGTTCTCCGTTTCGGGTGTTGTCAAACGATTCCCGTCGTAATATGCGACCTTTTTTTTGCTCCTGTGCCAGGGCAGTTTGCCTTCGCTGGAAACGCTGTCCACAAAATCCGCATTGATCATATGAATGGCGATGGAACCGGCCCAGAATTTCAGTTTTCCGGACGAATCGAGCGCATGCATGGTTGCGTTGTCCATGTCGATATATTCGACAATGGCGGGTTTTCCGTCTTTTTTACACACAACGCCCATTTTTTCTTCCGGCGAAATTTTCTCCAGCACTTTGGACGACATTTCCGAACCGCTTTTTACGTGCCAGCCGATAAAAACAGGATCGCAAATCGTCGTCAGCGGATTGTCCACCTGAAAATAGCTTAGTATTTCAATGCCGCGTTTTTGCATGTCCGCCAGCGCTCCCGAACGGCGAAGACCCGAAAGCGAGCCGCCGTGGCCATTCGGGTTCATGGCGAGAGAGCAGGGCGAAGACAGCATCAGCTTGCCGTTCAGATCGAGGCAGGGAACCATTTCCTGGCGGAAGAAAAACACGTCGTTCCGGCTCAGTCCGAAAAAAGCGTTCTTTTCGAAAAAGCTCCTGGTGTCGTTGTCGTTCTCTTCGCTTGTCATGACATACCACGGAATGGACGTGTTGTAGCGGCGGGAACGGGCGAGAATCTGCTCCGCGTGCCACTGGAACAGCGTTTTGCCGGAAAGCGGTCCTATCGGATAGCAGCCTTTCGGTCCGGCGAAACCGAGCCGAGTGCCCTGGCCGCCCGCGACGAGAAAAGCGGCTACGGCGCCGCGCCGGATTTTCTCCTCGCCGACGGCTTTCGCTTCCGCCCAGCGGGTTTTGTCCGTTTCGGCCGCGGGAAGGCGTTCCACGGGCGCGCTGTCTATACGCATTGCCGAAGCGCTTTCGGTTTCGGCGGCCAAGAACTCGTTCCATCGCTTGGCGAGCCAATCGAAGTCTATCCGCGCGCACTCGGTTAGAAGTTTTTTCCGTTGAATTTCAGACAACGTGTCCCAGCCGGACAACACGTGTTCCTGTCCGTGGCTGGCGAAGAGCGTACGCGTTTCTTCATATGCGGGTGTCAATTTCAGCCTCCATGAATGCGCCGGGAATGGCGTATTGCCTATTTATAGCGTTGCGGCTCAATGACGGCAAGGAATTTTGGAATTGATTCTTCCTGTATTGGATGTATACTGTTTGTTTTGCGTGAATTGTTCTATGGGAAGGCACAGCCATGACGTGGCTCAACCGATCCGCAGTTGCGGGCAAACCGGTGAATTGGAAGGTTAATCTTGCCGCGTTGTGGATTTCGCAATTCCTCACTCTGACCTCGTTCAATTTTTGCCTTCCTTTTATTCCCTTGCATCTTCGCGAGAACCATATCGTTCCAGCCGATCAGGTGACGTCGTGGGCCGGCGTTTTCAGCGCCGCCGCGCCAATCAGCATGATGATCATGTCGCCGATTTGGGGTATTTTGGGCGATAAATACGGTCGAAAAATGATGCTGGTGCGCGCCACGTTGTCGGGCGCATTTGTTCTGTACCTGATGGGCGTTGTCGAAAATATCGAAGCGCTGGTGATTTTGCGCATGTTGCAAGGCGCGTTTACCGGTACGGTTCCCGCCGCGCAAACATTGATTGTGACGTCGACGCCGGAGCAGAAGCAGGGCTTTGCAATCGGATTGTTGATGGCAGCGGTCAACGCGGGCATTATGTCGGGCTTTTTCCTTGGCGGCATTTGCGCCATGCGCTACGGCACGGTAACCACGTTCAAGATCGGCGGCGTCATGCTGGTTGCGGCGACAGTGCTTGTCCTGGCGCTGGTGAGAGAGAATTTCTCCAGACCGGAACGACTGCCGCGAGCGACGCCAAGCGTTCGTTTGCGCCGTCGGCGTGAATCGATCACCAACTTCAAATCCGGCATTCCGCTTCTCCTGACCGTCGGGTTCCTCGCCTTTATTCAGACGTATGACGGTCCGTTCCTGTCATTGTATGTGGATTCCCTGTATCGCAGCGGTTTGTCGGCGGCGCAAGCGTTGACGGATGAGAAAATTACGTCCAACGTCTACGGCATCGTCGGGACGTTGGGCGCTGTGGCGAGTCTCGTCGCAATGCTTGGTTCAATTACGCTCGGGGCGATTATGGACAAAAAGCTCCCTACTTGGATATGGGCTGTTATTGGCGGATTGGGCGCTATCGGCATTTTTGTCATTAGCCGGTATGAGTCGATTGCCGGCTTGATGACGGGACGGTCGATTTTCCTCTTTTTCGTCAACGGCCTGGCGTCGGTGGTGATTGTCGTTCTTGCCCGCATGACTCCAAGTTCCAAGCGCGGCACAGCGCTTGGCTGGTCGACGACGGCGCGTTCCATCGGTTGGGCGATTGCGCCGATGCTTGGCGCGTTTTTCGCCCAACGCAACGGCTTTGGCGCCGCATACACGGTTCTGTTCGGAATATGTCTGCTGTTGGTCCCGGCATTCCTGCTGTTGGATAAAAAGTACAGCCAAGCCTTTCATCCGGAAGATGACGAGCCGTCGGCTTTGCAGGAAGTGGGCAAGGACAACGTATCCAAACCAAGCGGATACGGGCGGATGGGATGATTCGTTTTGTTATGGGCAGCCGCCGTTTGGCAAGCCGGCGCGTTTGGCCAATGCGGCCATGTGCCCGAGCGGTCCGACGCCGTGGCCGATATCGACCCCATTTTTGATTGCTTCCGTCACATAGCGCTTTGCCTGTATCGTCGCCTCGGTAACGGATAAACCTTGCGCCAAACCGCAGACAATGGCGGCGGACAACGTGCATCCGGTGCCGTGCGTATTTCGTGTCGCGATGCGCGGGCAGGTCAGCCAGAGTTCGTCGTTCCCGATCAGGAGAAAGTCGTCCGCATCGCCGCGCAATGCCCCGCCTTTGACCAAAACGCCTTGTACGCCTAATATTTGGATTTTCCGGGCCGCTTCGCGCATGTCGTCTTTGGTTGTGATGTCCATGTCCGCGAGAAGCGACGCTTCCGGCAAATTGGGCGTGACCAAAACCGCTGTCCGCATCAGGCGAACGGTTTCCTTCACCGCGTCGTCGTGGATAAGTCTGCATCCGCTTTTCGATACCATAACCGGATCGATAACCAGGCGCGGCACGTCGCGTTTCTCCAATGCCTCCCGGATGGCGGCGGCAATCCCCGCGTTCGCCACCATGCCGACCTTGACCGCATCGGGCGGAATATCATCGAAAACAGCCTCGATTTGCCCCCGGACCATATCGGCCGGAACTTCATGCACGCCACTCACGGATCGTGTGTTCTGAATCGTAAGCGCGGTCACGGCGGACATGCCGAATACGCCGAACGCGCACATTGTTTTCAAATCGGCCTGAATGCCCGCGCCGCCACTCGGGTCGGAACCGGCAACAGTCAACGCAGTATGCATATATCAGATTCCATCCATAATCCACTATGCGAATTTGCTTCGAAGTACATGGTAAAATAAAAAGGATACCCGGTCAAGCGACAATAGTCATTGCAATTGATGGCGCCGCCGGCAATTGGAACAAGATTTGTTGTTCGGAAAAGGACAATGCAATGCCATAAGTGAATAATCGGAAACGGTCTTGCAAGTAATTAACGAACTATTATAATAAATCCCGAGTATAAATAACTATGAATGAAATTTTGTTTGCGGCAATGGAACCAATCGTACATTGCATATGAAAAACAGATAAAATAAAAGCGCGTGTGACCGGAGAGAGGGGTGTGTGATG
>DAIPJX010000140.1:0-6563 GCA_036770065.1 Planctomycetota bacterium | reverse complement strand
CTCGAATCTTGAATGCAAGAATTTTCCGGCATTGTTCATTATTAATTATTAATTGTTAATTATCGGTTCAGCGGGGTGTGCGCATAAAAAACGCGATTGTCGTATATTAAAATTCCACCCCTATCCCCAAAGCGAAGCGGTTGGCCGCGTATCCGTCCTCAAGCAACACATCGTATTCGCCCCAGAGCGAAACGCGGTCGTTGACCCGGTACCGCCCCGTCGCGCCAACGCTGCCCGAAAAACGCTTCCGCACTTCGCCCCGCGCCGTCAGCACCACGTCCTGCATCGACAGGCGTGCGTACGAAAAAGAGGAACGTTTGTCCAGCGTTTCGTAGCGGTATTGGCCGTTGACGCCCAAATCCAGCCGATCGCCAACACGCACCGACGCCTCAAGCCCGATGCGGGGCCGAAGCGAATGATACGTATCGCCGCGCACGCGCAGGCCGTAGCCGTCCGGGTCGTTTTCGACATAGCCGCCCTGCCGGATGCAGGCGTAGTCCAAACCGGCGACAGGCGCGACGGTCAGGGCGCCGAAGACGATATCATTGCCCGCTTCCAGGCTGACGCGCGCCATGTGGGCGGAAGGCGACGAGCGCTTCCAGGCGTTCCTCGTATAACTGATGACTTTTTGATCGATATCGCCGTACACATACCCGGCGACGCCCGCAAGCCAGGGATTGAAGAACCGGTTGCCCGACGAAGAACCGTCTTTCCATTTCGCGCCCACCGTCAGGCCGAAATTGTTCACGCCCGTATCGGTATAGTCCGACTTGTACGTACTCCGCGCATACCCAAACGCCCCCGTCACGGCAAACGGCCCGGAACTCCGCCCGACTCCCAGGGAGACGCCGGTTATCCTTTCCTTGGGCGCGTCGAATTCCATGCATTTGGCGCTGAAATGGTTCGAACGCAGGTGCAGCCCTTCCGCCCACATGCCCCACCGATCGGAAAAACCGTCCAGACGGCGGAACACGCTGTTCTGGAGCGACTCGACGCTGCGCAATTGGGTGCCGGTAAGTTTGGCGTAGGCGGTGGGAGTGAGAGTGTGGCCGATATGGGCCGCCATTCGGTACAATTCCATCCTGGTGTTGGCGTTGTCGATATCCGACAGCACCCGCATCGCCAGCCCGTCGTTGGGATTGCCGATATCGTCGAACGCATCCATGATGCGGCGGGCGTTTTCACACGGCACAATGCTGATGAGTTCGGCCGTTTCAAGGACGCGGCCAAAGCTGATCAGGTACTGGCCGTCGGCATCGTTCCGGTACAGGACGTATTCAATGGCCATGCCGCCCGATTCGTTGACGAAGTTGCCGGTGATTTGACCATGTGCGCCGCCGGTCCCGGTGCCGCCTTGAAGAGCGCCGGTGTCAATGAAGACGTATTCCTCGATATCGCCAACGTGCAGATGCCGCGAATTGAAAAAATACGGATCCACCCGCGCCCCCGGTTGAATGGCCACGTTCCCGCCGGCAGTGGCGATAAGGCCCGAGTCGAGGTTGGTACCGCCGGTCAGGTGCACCACCGGCGCGATCACCGCCGTACTCCCGATGGTGACCGCATTGCCGGAGTTGGAGTCGACATAAACGGACGCGGCCAGCTTGGCGTCCCGCTCCAGTTCCAGCCTGCCGTTGATGGTCATGGTGTTGCCGACATTGATGCCGTAGCCGTGATCGGTGTATCCGGCCTTGGCCGTAGCCGTGGCTCCGGCCGCGAGCGTGTAATTCCCGGCGTTCAGTCCATAGGCGTAGTCGTCGCCGCCGTTGGCGTACAGTTCGCCCCCCAGTTGATTGTAGGCTTGCAGGGCGCTTATGCCGTGAGCGCCGGAGCTGCCGCCGGCATAGGCCGAGACCTCGCCGCCTCTTTGGGTGGCAGTAGTGACGATCTCGACGCCGGCCGCATTCACCCCGCCGCCGCCGTACGAAACCAGTACGCTGCCGTCGAAATCGAGGACGTTCGCGCGGATGCCTACCGCGTGCTGGCCCTCGCCGCCGTTGAAGGCGTCGTAGACGTATGGATTGGATACGGTCCATGTGCCTTCGATGCCGATGCCGTAGGCGTCAGTGCCATCGCCGCCGCTTCCGGAGAGGATGCTGTAGCCCGACTGCCGGATGGAGGCGGCGTGAATGCCGTAGGAATCGCTGGACCCTACGCCGCCGCCCTGGCCCCGCATCTGGCCGCCGTCGCTCGCAAGTATTATATCGGCAGCCTCGATGCCGTAGGCGTTGTTGCCATCGCCGCCGTTGCCGTATACGTAGCCGCTGTTGGACTCGAACCTGCCGGTTTTGATGCCGTAGGCGTTGTTCCCCGTCCCTCCATTGCCCGTGACTTGAGCGTAGGAATCGCGCTGGGTGAGGAAGCTTCCGGTTTCCATGCCGTAACTGTTGGCGCTGGCGCCGCCGTTGCCGTATGCCATTCCGCTGCCCGCCATGAGAAACTGGTTGGTCACGTGAACGCCGGCCGCGCCGCTTCCTCCGTTCCCCGTGACGGCGCCCGCTGCGACGGCCAGGTTGGACGCGAACAGGCCGTTTGCGCCTGCCGCGCTCCCGCCGGTTGCGTCGATGGTTCCCCAATTGGACAGAATGACATTGTTGGCGGAGATGCCTCGTATGTTTGCCGCGCTTCCGCCGGTAAGTACGGAGGATCCGCTGGCGAGCGACAGGTTGCGGGTGGTGAAGCCATTGGCCGTCATTCCGGTCGCGTCCACTTCCATGGTGCTGCCCGAGAACGCCAGATTTCTCCCGAGTGTATCTATGGGTCCGGTGATGACGTAATAGTCGTTGAATTTAAGCGAGTATTCAAATGGTGTGACGGTGCTGTTGGCGGCCAAGGCGTTGATGTCTCCGATATTGACCGCGTATGCCTGGCAGGCGATCGCGAAAAACAAGCTTGATAAAAAAAAAGCCCTTACAGACATGAATGTTCTCCATAATTAATTATTACCGACAACAAATCTGTACAAAATTCGCGAAAACGCCTGTCATTACTAACAAAATCAGGAGTCTTTTTCAAGAAAATTCCCTTTATATTCGCTAATATCGTTAATAGTTGATCACAATCCGAGGCTATTTCCGTACCCTGGCGCTACAATAGTTGTGTACTGTGGACTCTGTTGCTTAAAATACCGGCACGGAAAACCAGAAACAAGCCTTGTGGGACAGGCGATTTTAGCCTTTTTCTGTTTTTTTTTTGAGGGAAGTGAAACGACAGTGCATACGGCAGTAAACAATTGGAAAACAAGGGTGATAATTGGGAATTATTGATACAGGAAAATGGGAGACAATCAATATTTCGCGTGCCTTATCATTAACCAAAAAACCCTGCAACTTCAAATAATTCAGATTGTTGCAGGGTTGATGTTTTTGGTACACCCGGCGAGATTCGAACTCACGACCTCCGGTTTAGGAAACCGGCGCTCTATCCAGCTGAGCTACGGGCGCATAAGGGCAGCCAAGAAGACAAGGTATTATTCTATAAAATTTGTTTTTTTTCAAGACGTAATCAGACTTCTTTATGGAAGAAGAATATTTTCCAAATTTTTATTATACCCTCTTCCATAGCGGCATAAAATACATACTATCTGTACAAACAGTTATGATATTTTGGTTTTTTCGCATAAACAAACTGAGGTAAAAAAGTGAAAATGATTTGGACCAGACATTGGCTGTACAGTAATAACGAGTTAGTGTGAAGTATCGATGGTTCTTTTTGGAGAAAGGCACGGAAACATGCGCATGTCTATGGCACGAAAAATATATTGCATCATCGGCATTATGATAATTCTGGCGGCGGGCATCGCCTGGCTTGGAATTTACGGAACCACCAGAATTTCTACAGCCATGAACACTCTTGAACAACAATCGTACAGAACAATAAACCTCAATGTCATCGACCGAATCGCTCTGGAACGGCGGATACTCGCCGCCAGCATTATCGAATCAACCGATCAAAACGAAATGCGCGACATAATCGAAAAGGATATGAAACAGCTTGAAGCAATGATGAACCGGGAACTCGAAAGCTACTACAATAATTTCCCGAAGCCTGTCACGCCAGCCCGCCAGGAGAACGTCGAGACCATCCGAAGGCTTTGGGAGGACTACGTCAAGGTCACCGCCGGGATTGCCGACCTCGCCTATCAGAACACCAACGAAAAAGCGGCCAAAATCAACCGGGACAAATGGGCGTTTTGGGACGCTCTCGACGGCGAAATCGAATTGGTCGCACGGCAATTGAACGATAACGACGTGCGGAAGTACAATATCAATGCGAACAGATCGCGCAATGACCTTTTGCGATTCCGCATGTTGATTTCCGAGTACATTCCGGAACCGGATCGCGAAAGAACCGCGGCGCTCGAAAAGCAAACCGACGAGTTGATTCAGCGCGTAATCGCCATGTTGAACGAAATCGAAACAGATCTTGCGCGCCAAAAGGCGGGAGAAATGGCCGCCGCCGCCAGGCAGAAGATACTGCGGGAAGGGATGAGCGCGTATAATGAAATAAAAGCATTGGTCCGGCAGGACTCCAACATCAAGGCGCGGGAACTTCTGAACGGCGCCGGATTGGAAACGCGGGCGAAGTTCCAGGATTTCATCCGCGACATTATCAGAAGAGCCATGGACGGCATGGCCGAGGAAGTCGATGCCGGCGAGGAGATTGCGCGCGAGGTAAGTTATGCGATAGCCATTGGCAGCGTTGTCGGCATTATTATTGCGTTTACGCTTGCCGTATTCACTGTGCGCGGCATCATTTCCCGGCTCAAGAACATCATCAAAAACCTGAGCGCCAGCGCGGAACTGGTCAATACCGCGTCCATGCAGATTTCCGGATCGGCGCAGTCTCTTGCCGAAGGTTCCACCGAACAGGCCGCTTCGCTCGAGGAAACCTCCTCGGCCCTTGAAGAGATGTCCTCCATGACCCGGCAGAACGCCGACAACGCCAACAAGACCAATGACACGACGCTCAACAACAATTCCCTTATCGCAACCGGCGCGACCGCCGTTACCAGCATGTCGGAAGCGATGGGTGAAATCAGCGATTCGGCGGAGCAGATTAGCCGGATCATCAAGACGATCGAGGATATCGCGTTCCAGACCAATCTTCTTGCCCTGAACGCGGCGGTTGAGGCTGCGCGGGCGGGGGAAGCGGGCAAAGGTTTCGCTGTCGTCGCCGACGAGGTGCGAAATCTTGCGGGTCGTTCCGCCCAGGCCGCTCGCGACACAACGCATCTTATTCAGACGACCATTGAGCGCGTCAGAAACGGGTCGCAGATTGCCGGAGAGCTTGACGGGAGTTTCAAGGAGATTGAAAACGGCTCGCTGTCGGTCGCCCGATTGATTACCGAGATTACGGCCGCCACCAACGAACAGGCGCAGGGAGTTGAGCAGGTCAACACGGCTGTCGCCCAAATGGACAAGGTAACGCAGTCGAACGCGGCGACGGCTGAAGAGGCTGCGTCCGCCGCCGAGGAATTGTCCACGCAATCTTCGACTCTGAACGGGATGGTTGGCGATTTGGTCGCCATGGTTGAAGGGGGTTCGTCCTCATCCGGGGACGCCTCTTCCCGGGGCGGTTCAACTGACGGCAGGATCCGGAAGAAGGCGATGCGGGTCAGGGAGATCGAAACGCCGCGTCCATCCGTCGAGCGCGACTATGCTGTGCCTTCTCCCAAGCCGAACGACAAGATAAAGATGTTGTCCGCATCGGAAGTGATTCCTCTTGGCGAGGACGATGATTTTTAGGACCAGGTTTTGTCTGAATTATTGTCGGTTTTCCGCATTCGGTTTTCCCTCGCGGATAATGAATTCAAGACCATTGAGCCGCTCAGAGCCTGTCCGGGTAGGAACCGTGATGCTCATTTTCCGTCCGGCGGTCAATATGCGAGGCGACGCGACAAGGCAATGCGAGACATTGGTGCGGAGCGTCATCGAAGGCTGCCTCCTCCGGCTCAAAGAATGCCGCCGCGTCGCGACCCGTTACGAAAAGCTGGCGGCTACGTATGCCGCTATGGTCGATATGGCTACCATCAGACGCCTGTTACGCAAGACTGTAGCCGCTGGAAAACTCAGACAGAACCTAGACTGTGTACTGATATTGTGGGTGTCGGTATACTTGATATGGCGCGGGCGGATGGCCGCCGGCGCTTTTTTCGGGTTTGTCCTGTGGAAAATTGTCATGGCGCATACGGTGGTTGTGGGGACGGAAGAGTATATTTCACGCATTCGCGGCAAATACGACCAACTAAGCGATTCGGAACGACAAGTCGCCGACTATTTCCTCGGTCGTCGCGGCGCAATACCGGACGATTTCAACATAAAGGAAATTTCGGCGCAAACCAGAACCAGCGTGGCGACGGTGATGCGATTTTGCAAATCGATCGGTTTCGACGGCTTTTCCGAATTCAAGTTCTCGGTGCGCAACGGCGCGCTTTCGCCGATTGGCGGGAGTGTGCGCATAGGCAGTCATGACGACATGAGTCTGATCAAGGAAAAGGTGGCGGAGTTCACCCGCCGCACCATTACCGCGTCGATTCAGCATGCCGACAGCACTGAACTGGAGCG
>DAIPJX010000139.1:0-6596 GCA_036770065.1 Planctomycetota bacterium | reverse complement strand
ACCGGATTCGGCTCAGGGCGGTTCTCCAACTGCAACAAAAGGCATTCGGATAAATTGCGGGCGCCCACGCCGTCGGGATCGAGTTTGTGCACTTCGGCCAGAGCCTGTTCCTGTTCGCCCCGCGTCGGCGGCATCTCGCCATCGGGCACCGTCTCCGACAACGGCACCGTCAACCAGCCGTTCGCGTCAAGCTTCTGCACCATGCCTTCGGCCAGACGACGAATGCGGGACGGCATCGGCGTCTCGGAAAGCTGCGTCAGCAAATATTCAATCAGGGACGGCGGACGGGAAACAGCGTTTGCTATCGGATCAAACACATCCTCCTCGTCGACCGGTCCGCGAGACGGCGAATAATCGTCGTACACGTCGTCCCAGTCGACATCCACCTCGTCAACGCGTTCAAGGCCGGTCGCATCGTCGTGGTCGGGATACACATCCGTTTCGGGATCGGATTCTTCAGCGTACTCGCGGGCGGAGGCAATGTCGGAATCCTCGGGATCGTCCAGCGGCGGATCGACGGCGGCATCGGCGGCGCCGTCGCCGTCCGCTTCGAGTTCCTCGATCTCCAGAGTCGGGTTTTCCAACTGTTCCTGGCGAATCCGCTGCTCAAGCTGCATGATCGGCATTTGCAGAAGCTCCATCGACTGGATCATCTGCGGCGACAACGCCATTTCCAGGCGCTGCGCAATCTGCATGCTTAAGCCGGTGGATATACCCGAACTCATGTCACTTTCCTAACATTGAAGGCATATTGGCAAAAAAATTGCTACAAATAATTGTCGCAACCATACCAACCCGCCTCTCGCGCGTCAACCATAAAACAGGGAAAAACGAACGCGAACATTCGGAACCGAATGCTCGCGAACATGTTAGAGAAACCGCCGTGCCGCTATTTTACGTCGGCGAGTTTGCCATGGACCGCAGACGTGATTTTGGCAAGCGCGTCGGCGGACAGGACGATTTCCCCCGCCTTGGCGTTTTCCGCAACCTGTTTCGTAGTGCGGGCGCCCAAAAGGGCATGGCTGCAACCGGGCTGAGCAACCGTCCACGCCGCAACCAGTTGGCCAAGCGTTACATGATAATCATCGGCAATCGGCTTGATGTCGGCAAGGAACGCGGCGACCTTTGTCCGGTTTTCCTGCGAAAAACGCGGATCCGAAATCCGTTTGTCGCCTTTCTCAAACACCCGGTCGGGACCAATCGCGCCGGTCAGCAACCCTTGGCCCAACGGAGAATACGCGAGAAACGCCATATTGTTTTCCCTGGCGTAGGGCAGGTTGGCCGATTCCATCGCCCGATCAATCATGTTGAACTTTTCCTGATCGGAATCAAGCTGGCCGTGAGCGCGGTATTCGTCCATGTTTTCACGCGAAGCGTTGCAACAGCCAATCGCGCGGATCTTGCCTTCCTTCTTCAACTTCATCAACTCGCCCATCGTCTCGGCAATCGGCGTTGTTGAATCCTGCCAATGCGTTTGGAACAAATCAATGACATCAGTCCCAAGACGGCGAAGACTCTCTTCCACGCCCTTGCGGATCAGGCGCGGCTTGTTGTTGCGATAAACCTTGTACTTCGGGTTCGGCGCATTGTCGGGCAAGCGGCCGTTATCATCGGAACCAAACGAAAATTCACCGTCCTCGCCACTGCCGTCCCAAACCAGCGAACACTTGGTCGCGATAATCGCCTTCTGGCGATACGCGCCCCTGAGCGCCTTGCCGACAACCTCTTCCGATCTGCCAAACCCATACATCGGCGCTGTATCGATAAGGGTTATCCCGCTGTCAAGCGCCGCGTGAATCGCGGCTATCGATTCCTTCTCCTCCGCGCCACCCCACATCCACCCCCCAATAGCCCATGCGCCAAACGCTATTACCGACGCATCAATGCCAGACTCTCCAATGGGTCGCATTTGCATGATGACTTCTCCTTTTTCTTCCCGGTCCCCCCCCCCCAAAAAAAAACACCGCATGCATTGCATAATTACCGAAGTATATGGTTTTATGCGATTCCCGCAAGGAAAGCGCAAAGAAAATATTGCAATCGAATTAAAGATAAATATACTTATCTCTATCGAAGACGGATTATGGAAATACTTCCTTACTTCGTACGTATCGATGCTTGCGTGTTGATTTTGATTGTATATTTATGGTATGCTGTACAGTATCGGAAAATGGTGATTATACCGGCGCATCCGCACGTTTCGCTTGTATTGTTCCCTGGTTCGCAATGATTGCGGCATATTGCAACAGGGGCGATCCGGGACTGCGCCCGCCGATTTGCCCCACAGAAAAGGAGCGCTCTCTCATGTCAGCCCAGGAACAAAACCATGCTTGCCATGGCACATCGGAAAATACGTCCTCCATATTGTTTTCGGAGGATCCGAAACAAAACATGATCCTCAAAAAAATCGTTCATTCCGATGTGATCGTCGAGTTCCAGTTGCATTGCCCGATTATCGCGCGTTCGGCCGGGCCGGGGCAGTTCGTCATTGTGCGCGGCGACGACAAGGGAGAACGGGTGCCGTTGACCATCGCGGATTTTGACCGCGAGACCGGGCTGCTTGTGCTTGTTCTGCAAATCGTCGGATTGGCCAGCCATAAACTCAACGAATTTCAGGAAGGCGATCGCTTCATGGACGTGGTCGGCCCGCTCGGCCATAAATCCGAAATCGAAACGTTCGGCGCCGTCGTCCTGATCGGCGGCGGGTTGGGCATAGCGCCCGTGTTTCCCATTCAGCGCGCACTGAAGGAAGCGGGAAACAAAATCGTCTCCATCATCGGCGCCCGTTCCGAGAACCTCCTGTTTTGGGAAGACCGGATGAAGGCGACTTCAGACGAGTTCTTCATCATGACCGACGACGGGTCGAAGGGCGAAAAGGGGCTGGTCACGGTTCCTTTGCAGAAGATGATCGATGCGGGAGAAAAAATCGACCGCGTCATCGCCATCGGCCCCCCCATCATGATGAAAGCGGTGTCGGAAGTGACGCGCCCGCACAACATCAAGACCATTGTCAGCCTTAATTCCATCATGATCGACGGAACCGGCATGTGCGGCGGCTGCCGGGTCGAGGTCGGCGGCGAAACCAGATTCACCTGCGTCGACGGCCCCGAGTTCGATGCGCACCAGGTTAATTGGCCGCTCATGTTTACCCGCATGTCCGCGTACCGAGACAAGGAAGGCATGGCGTATAACTACCACAAGGAAGAGGACCACAAGGACATAGCAAAGGCCAAGGGCAGGACGCCGATGCCGGAGCAGGACCCGAAGGTCCGCGCCAAAAACTTTGACGAAGTTGCGCTTGGGTATACCCACGATATGGCCGTCGCGGAGGCGTTGCGTTGTTTGCAATGCAAGAAACCCTTCTGCGTTGACGGGTGCCCGGTCAATGTCGATATTCCCGGGTTTATCAAGAAAATCGCCGATGGCCGTCCGTTGGCCGCGGCTCGCGTTTTGAAAAATTCGAACAATTTGCCCGCGGTTTGCGGCCGCGTTTGCCCGCAGGAATCGCAGTGCGAGGCAAAGTGCATTTTGGGCAAGAAGGGCGATCCGGTCGCGATTGGCCGGCTTGAGCGTTTTGCCGCCGACGCGGAGGCCGAGGCGGGTCCGGCGCATGCGCCGGAGCTGCCGCCCGCTTCGGGAAAACGGGTCGCCATTGTCGGCGCGGGTCCGTCCGGCTTGACTGCCGCCGCCGATCTGGCGCTTCGCGGTCACGAGGCGACTATTTTTGAAGCGCTTCATGCGCCGGGGGGGGTGTTGGCGTATGGCATTCCGGAGTTTCGTTTGCCCAAGGCGATAGTCAAGCGCGAATGCGATTATCTTCAGCGGTTGGGGGTTGAGTTCAAGCTCGATTTCCCGATTGGGCCGACCATGACGGTGCCGGAGTTGTTGGAAAACGGGTTTGACGCCGTGTTTATCGGGTCCGGGGCGGGGTTGCCGTGGTTTTTGAATATCCCGGGCGAGAACCTCAATGGCGTGTATTCGTCGAATGAGATTTTGACTCGTATCAATTTGATGAAAGCGTACAAGTTCCCCGCGTATGATACGCCGGTGTTGGTGGGCAGGAACGTGTGCGTCGCGGGCGGCGGCAATGTCGCCATGGATGCGGCGCGTTCAATGCTTCGTCTTGGCGCGGAGACGGTGACGCTTGTGTATCGCCGCACCAAAAACGAGTTGCCCGCGCGCGCGGAGGAGGTGCATCACGCGTTGGAGGAGGGGGTGAGGTTGTTGGAGTTGACGGCCCCGATTGAGGTTTTGGGTGATGAGAAGGGGTGGGTGACCGGACTCAAATGTTTGAAAATGGAGTTGGGCGAGCCGGATGCGTCGGGACGTCGCCGTCCGGTTGAGGTGAAGGGGTCGGAGCATATTGTGCCGTGCGATCAGTTGATTGTCGCGATTGGCAATGGTCCGAATCCGGTGTTGACGAAATCGTTCCCGGGGTTGACGCTTGATAAGCGCGGGAATATTCCGGTGGATGAGAACACGATGATGACGAATGTTCCGGGTGTTTTTGCCGGCGGCGATATTGTGACGGGAGCCGCGACGGTTATTGAGGCGATGGGTGCGGGCAAGAAGGCTGCCGCCGCCATTGACGCGTATCTTCGCGCCTAGCGCCGCGGTAGCGGATCAAGTTCAGTTCGTTTCCTGTAATGGCATTTCTTTGCCACTGCCTGACGCGCCAGAGGAATGATGTGCAATTTCCGCATTTTTATTCTCTCCGGCGGGATGCGCCATTCATTGGTTTCAAAATTGATTTCCCGCCATTGCGCCAGGACGGGTTCTCCGGGACGGACGAACGCCGGCGGGGATAGCCGCAAGGCGCAGCGCACGGCGAATGTTCCTTTCCAGGGCCACCAGAAGCTTGCCGGTGGCCTTGGATTCCTTTCCTTTAAATGCCTGTTCCAGTCCAGTCCATCGGGGCCAACGCACCGCGTAGAACGGCGGCAATGTCGCGTTCTGCCCGGCTTGTGGCGATGGCATATGAGGCCGTAGCACCTGAAAAGCCACCCCGCATTTATTTATTTACGCCATGATTTCGAATGCCCTGAGTGCCGCGAATTCGTAGCGCGGTAGAACGCTGTCATGCCGTGTTCTCGCAGTTCGGCAGAGTCGTCCGTCGATGGGATCGCGCTGCCTGGCGCTACTTCGCCCGGGTGCAGTTGGCAGCATGTGTAATTTATGTGCGCAGTGGTTTTGTCCGGTAGCACTTATCGGATCAAATGAACCGATTCTTTAAAAAAAAATGCCAATTTATGTAATTTTTTTTAGAAAAATAATTCCCTTTAGTTGTGGTTTCCCCTTTGGTTGCTCACAAAGCATGGTGGTGAATACGATGAAATTAACCCGTCTTGATGGCAAAAATATAGAGAAAAAAGCATTGACAGGATTCAGTCCGATAACGTATAAATAGTGAATTGAAGCACTGAGTAACGCAAGGTAGTGGGGATGAAGATATGGCCACTGAGCTGCAACCTTATTATCTCGGCAGCGCAGAGAACAAGCTCAATACAAAAGGTCAAGTCGCGATTCCGGCGCGGATTCGCACCATACAGTCAGATGAAGAACAGTCAAAGAATTACGTTATATTGCGCGGCGATGGCGATTGCCTGTATATGTATACCCACCACCAGTTTGCGGCGGTTAAAGACAACGCGAGACGAGTGGCGGAAGAGCTGGGCGACAGCGGTTTCTATCGCTCTTTTATGGCAGGAGCATATTCGGTCGATATCGACACGCAAGGGCGATTCGTTCTGCCGCAACCATTAATGCGCGCAGCCAATATCGCCGGCCCGACCATTCTCTTCATCGGTGTGGACGACCGCATCGAACTGTGGGAACCGGGCGTCTACACGCAGAACGTCGGCGGGCAAGAAGCATACGACCAGTTGCGACGTTCCGCTTCAAAACAGATTTTCGGCATTTAACGCGCCCTGCATCCGTTGCGCTTTCCTTGGGGGGAATGACGACGGATTGTGGGCGTTGCTGTAACGGATTGGGGAATCCGTGAATAAACCGCTTTTTTAAAAAAGCGGGAAAACGGCGTGGTCGCGTGTTCTTGCGGTCGCCGCGATACGTCGCAAGGGAATGGGAATGGTGCGAGAAAAGGGGAAGCGTCGCCATGGTAATACGGCCAATGACAATCGCGTACACAATGGGGGAGTTGGGTCGGCCCGCGAGAAATGCGGGGGGAAAAAGCGGGCCGGCCACACTTTTCTCCAACGCCAAGGATAGCGTGTCATTCGGCGAAAAAACGGCGTCGGCGACATTGTATTCAGCTGGACCCATGTTTAAAATCATGGGCGCGGTCGAATTGATGTCCGATGGAAACGATATTCCCGATCCTCAAACCGGGTTCGGCGATGCCGCATTCGTTATCTGACACTCTGACCGCCTGATTCATATTTGGCTCCATGTTTGCCGAGTGGTTGCACATTTTCATAATTCCGACATCGTTGCCATTCGCTCCTGGATTACATCGAAAAAGCGACGGGTGGAATTCCTTGAATTCATGGAACAAGTGTTGAGCGACATTCCCGGGAGACAAGAACTACCGCGTCCACAAGAACAACGAGGAATGGCTGACCGCACATCCCAATGTT
>DAIPJX010000138.1:0-6598 GCA_036770065.1 Planctomycetota bacterium | reverse complement strand
TCCGTTTGTTCTGCTTGTTCAGGCTGTTCGACCTGTTCGTTTTGGTTGTTTTGTTCCGACTGTTGCAGTGCGGATTCTTCCGGTCCGGACGTCTCGCCTTCTGATTGCTCGGGAATATCGAACTGTTCCGGCGTCATGAACTGTTCGTGCGGCATCGCGCCCGAATCTTCCACGTCCACTCCCATCGCTTGCAACAACGCAGTATCGCCGGAATGCCGGATGGAAGAATGAAGTTCGGCCAGCAAACGATCCGGAGTCGCCGGTTCGGGCATTGACTCGAACGAGACAAGTTCCATATCAAGCGCTTCGGCGATTTCGGCAAACCAGGCTTTGCCCTCGCCCGGTTCGGCGAGTCCCATTTGTTCGGCCGCTTTGGCGAGTGCGTTTTCAAGCACCGGGCGCGGCATGCCTTCCAGCAGCTCTTCCAGAGAAGACAACACCGCGTCAATATTCATTTCCGCGCTGGCGTTGGCCGTTTCCAGCGCATTGGCGATTGATTCCGCGCTTTCGTTCTCGAGTTGCACACCGCTCCAGGCGGCTGTCCCATCGCCCGACGCGTCGGGGGAAATCTGTCCGACCAACCGGGACAGAATAGCCAGCGCGTCTCCGCCCTGCCCGCTTTCCGGCATGACCGATTCAAAACCGGATACCGGCTTGGTGAATCCGGCCTGTTCCGGAAACAGCAATCCCAGAATAAGCGTCGCCGCTTCCGCGGCCGCTTCCGCCAGTTCGGGCGGCAGATCCTGAATGCCGTATTCATCCGGCATTTGGTCGGCGGGAATGGTTTTGTCGATTGCGTCGCGAAGCGATTGGCGCTCCACACCCGACATGCGGGCCGGTTCGCCCGCCAATTTGCCGCCATGCATTTTCCATTGCTTGATCCCGGCGGGCGGTTGATTTTTGCCGTTGTGCGGGACGGAACGCGAAGCGTTGCCCGAAGCGGCTTTTTCATCGGCAAGAAACGACTTGAGAAGACCGTCGAACCGGCGCGGTTTGGTTGAACGCGCCGAAGCATCGACGCTTTCTTCGCCGTTGCGGGACTGGACGCCGATGCCGGCGGCAAGTTTGACAAGCGGTATGGTGTCCATTGATTCGGCCACGCTTTTCTCCTACGGCATTGCAAAAAAGTTACGGCGCTTCCAGAAGCGAACTGACGGCGGGACGCGGCGGCAGGGCGGCGCGTATTTCTTCGAACGAAAACGGCATGCGCGCTTTGACGCCGGCGATATCGTCCGCGGTCAATACATCCTCGCCGGATCCCGTCACGGCGCGCCCTGAGTCGAAAACGAAAGGAGCGCCCACCACGCCGCCCCGGCGCAATCGCGCGAAGGCCGAGCCGGACAGGGCGGCGGCGCGCCATCCGGCGTCGGTAAACACTTCCACGTCGCCGCGCGCAACAAGTACGTCGGCGCCATTTAAGCCTATAAGCGCCGCTTCGGGATTTTCTTCGTTCAACCGCACCTGGCAGCGTACGACGCCGCGTTCGACCACGAAATCGAGCCGAGTAATGAGTTTGTTTTCAGGACCGGTGAAAGAGCGCAACCCAAGCAAGCGCGCTTTACTGCCCGCGCCGAAGACAAGAATGATGTTTTTTCCTGTCGTCATTTCCAGCCGCGCGTCCGCCGGCACTTCAATTTCATCGCCGGTATTCAAACGGTCCGCCGCATACGCGGCAAGTCCGGGATCGGAAGCGGTCATGAAGGAGCGACGAATTACGGGTGCGCCGCGAACATCGGACACATAGCCGCAATCATTATTTGTAATAACGCCGGCATCGCTGGACAATTTCCAATATCCTTCTCCCGCCCGCACACCGGAGACGGCAAACAGTATGGCGCAACCAAGATACCACATTCCCAACACACGCATGCAACACTCCCCTACGGGTCTTTACCTGATAGGAACCGTTCATTACAACACATGACACTCTCTCGCGTTATGCAAATGCCCTGCCAAACGTGGCCATCGCCGGCTTTTTACTTTAACAACAGCTATGTAAACATGTTACGATTTCCCTTGTTTTGCGAAGAAAGGCGCACGTTGCCAGAACCGGCATTTTGCGCCGGTAGCATGCGGCGGAAATTTCTTTTACCGAAATAACAGCCCAAACACCTACCCTTTTTCGCATGACACCCATAACTTCGCATGCAATCGCAGCTTCTGATCATCTTGCCAAAGGCGGTCAGCAATATTTTTCGTACAGGTAACATTTTTCAAAAAAAACTCTTGCAAAAAATCAACTTTTATCGTAAAGACAATTAAACATATGCGGCAGTGAGGGGACCGGTATTTTTGCCGCATGATCTACCGGGCAAAACGACAAAAACCAGTGCAGTTCATCATAGTTACCATCGGTCTTGTTTCCGCCGTTTATGGCTCCATCCATGACGGTTGGTCACTGGTTGTCGTTCACTGTCGCGCGGCCGATTTTTCACGTCGAACGGGGGTTCGACTGGGGTTTGGTGCATACGGGGGAGTAGACCATGAGCGTGTCTGAAAAGGACAATGAAATCGTGTTTTCTGAAACCAAGCTGGCTGAATGGCGCAAAGGCGTTTTGAAGCGCAGGGAAGAATTGTTCCGGCGCAATTGGAAAAACCGTCGTCCCGTTCCGGGCCTGAAATCGAGACAACAGGAAAAAAGCTTTCAGTTCGTGGTGGAATGGTACGAGGAATTCGACGAGGTCGTCGCGCGAGAACGCGAACGCAACCGGCTCGACAAGCTGATCGCGCGCGGTCTCGACGTCAACGATCCCAAAAATCAAAACGCGTAGCGACCGTTCGTCGCGCACGGCCCGTTTCAGGCAATAAAGAACCTCTAACAGAGGTTCTTTTTTTTCCCGGGTTTAGGCCATAATATCAGCCTATGGCGAAACAAGACAAAATACGCTATCGAGGAGCAATTCCAGAGCGACAGCATGACGCGTTCCTGCTGGCCCTGCTTCTTGCGCTCTCCCTGAACATCCTGCTGGTGACGATTCAGGCGCTTATGCCGCGCATCTCCCACCTGCTCCAACTGCTCGCCCCGGAAAAAACCGAACAACAGGAAGACGAACCCATCTATCCGTTTCAACTGATCGCCCCCGACTTGCTCGACGAAGAACTCAACCCCGACATGCCGATAGACGCAGAATCCACCGCCGACCGCGAAGCGCGCCAAACAGAGGAACGACACGATTTGCCCGAAGAACGAGCATACGTTGAAGAAGGCGTCGACGACATTTTCTCCGCCCCCACAGGAAACCCCGGGCCAAACCTGGACTTTGCCAACGCCCAGGGCGACACAGGCGAACAACCAAACGAACCAAACGAACCCATCGAACCGTCCGAACCCATCGAACCATTGCCCGAACTGCCGCCGATGGAAGAAATTCCCCCCGAGCCGGAACCGATCGATCTCGCCGCGCTGCCGGTAGCGCAGGACGGTTTTTTTGTTCAGGAAACGCGCGAGCCGCTCGACATGCCGACGACGGAACAGCCAATCACAACGCGACCGGAAGAGTTTGCGCCCAAACCGCCGGCTGAGCCGGTTCGTCCCCGCACAGGCCGCCAACCGACGTTTCGACGCATCGGCGACAACGCGCCGTCGGTCAATGCCGTCTCGGGCGGAGCGCCGTCGAGGCAAAACCGTTCGACAACGGTCAATTTGCTCGACAACGATCCGTCCATGCGCCTTCTGACCCACCGCTACGGCGAATATATGGCGAAAGTGGCGCGCCAGCTCCAGGAATCGCTCAACCGAGTCATGGCGCTGACTTCCTTGAGCCTTGCGCGCGGACAAGTGAAAATCCGCTTCGGCATCGCGCCCGACGGCACCCTCAGCTATCAGGAAACCATCTTTCCGAATGACGGCGAAATGACGTCGGAACGGTTGATTTCGGAACAAATGCTGCGCGAAGCCGCGCCGTTCGACGAACCGACAGCGCGAATGATGGAAGATCCGCTCTTCCAGAAGATGACGGTCATCGTCAACCTGTATTAATTAATGCATCCCTTGCGTCAGCGCCCCGTCTTCGCTACACTGAGGATACTCCTGTATCGATGCAACGGGAGAGGAGACGCCATGGAGAACGAACAATCGAGTATGGACATTCCTTTCATCTACAACCTTTTCCCATCTCTTTTGGGTGAAGTGGACAAGTGGGTGCCGCATGTCGAACGCGCAGTGGAAATGGGATTCAACTGGCTGTTTCTCAATCCAATTCATTTGACCGGCGCGTCTGGCAGTCTGTACGCCATCCGCGATTATTTCCAATTCAACCCGGCGTTTTTTCCGTACGAATCGTTCGAAGCGCAAAAAGCCCGGCTGGAACGTTTTGTCGGCGAATGCCGCGACATGGGCGCGGAAGTGATGATCGATCTCGTCATCAACCATACAGCGTACGACAACCCGCTCACCCGCGATCACCGAAATTGGTACAAACAAAACAGCGACGGTTCGATCAAGAATCCCGGCGCGAAAGACGATCAGGCGCCGGGCGGATATGTGGTATGGGGCGATTTGAGCGAAATCGACAACGAACACTCGAGCGATCGCAATAATTTGTGGGAATACTGGTGGAGCGTCGTGGACATGTATTTGTCCTGCGGCGTGCGCGGTTTCCGCTGCGACGCGGCATACCAGATCCCGAACGATTTGTGGCGCATGCTTATCGAACGGGCGAAAACCAGGCATCCGGAAACAAAGTTCTTCGCCGAATCGCTTGGCTGCCCGATGGAGCAGACTATCGGCCTCGCCAGGGCGGGCCACGATTTCGTCTTCAACTCGGGCAAATGGTGGGATTACCGGCAGAGCTGGTTTATCGATCAGATGCGCATGGGACAGGGACAGCTTTCGTCCATTTGCTTTCCCGAATCCCACGATACCGAACGCCTCGCGACGGAATGGCATCAGGATCTGGACAGGATAAAACAGCACTACCTGTTCACCACGCTGATATCGTCGGGAGTGCTGATTTTGCTTGGCTTCGAATACGGCTTTACCAAAAAACCGTCCGTCGTCCATACGCACCCGCACGATTACGAAGGCGCGCAGTATGATTTGACCGACTATATCCGCGGGATCAACATGTTGAAACGCGCCCACCGCGTCTTTGCGGAAGACAACCGGGTCGAACAACTGGATTCGGGCGACGACGGCATTCTCGCCCTCCGCAAAACAACGATGGACAACAAGGAATCCGGGCTGTTGCTGTTCAACCGAACCGGCGACGCCAGAACGATAAACCTGAAGGCGTTTCTCGATCGGATCAATACCGGACCATATCGACCAACCGCCGCGGCCAACGTCAAACTGCCGGAAAAAGCGGAATCGCTGCGCTTGAACCGGTACGGTTCGGTCGCGTTCAGGATGTATTGACTAGGAGTGTTCATGAGCAAAATGTATACCGGTTCGGGGCGAATGTTCCAGGAGGTTTCGTCCCTGCCGATGGATGAGGAAGGTTTGCGGGACATGAAGCGGCGCGTCAAGGTCCAGCCGCACTTTCTGGGCGAACCGCTCGTCGTGGTCGCCGAAGCGGAGGACTTTCCCGGCATTTGCCAGACCGGCGACGAAACCATGGTCGCGCTCGATTCCGTGGGCCGAACGGCTGCCGTCATCATTACAATAGGCGTTGCCGACATTTCCCAGCAAATATCGACCCAGCAACTGGCTGCGCATCTCTCAAACATGTCGCCGGAGGAAATAGGACGAATCGCGCGCAATTTCATCGATAGGCCGGCGAACGAACCGCTCCGCAACTTGTGGGAAGAACTGGACGTCGAGATGTCGGACGACTCGGTGGAAATAGCCAGCCTGCTTGCGGCCGCGTTTGAACGCGACGCCGAGGACTTCACCCGACTCATCAACAATTCGCAACGCATCATCATTGCGGCGGAGGATTTTTCCTCCCGTCTCGTCGGCGTTATCGAATGGCTGAACAAGCATGGAGTCAACGCGACAGGACTGCGATACCGGAAATACGTGGTCGGCGGGCAAGACGTATTTTTCGCGGAACAGGCGGTTCCAAAAACAGACCCGGCAATCGACGCTTCGTCGCGCACCCAAAAAACGCCCGAATCGCTCGAACCGTGGCGCGTCAAAGGCAAAGCGTATCATCTTGAGCGCCTTAATCCGCGCCTTGCCAGCGTGCTCAACGACCTGATTCTGGCGACGCAGAAATCGGCGTTCTCCCTCAACTGGAACAACAAGTATTATTTCTGGATTCGCGGCCCCAGGCGCAACCTGCGCATCCGCACCTACTCCCGCGACCGGCTGGAAATCGGCTTCTACAACGCCGCCCCGGCCGCGGTGGCGGAATTCCTCGAACCCTACGGCGACGCCACCGAGGAGGAGATGGAGGACGTCTTCCGCGAGCAGATACAGGCCTTCGTCGACGCCGGAGTCCGGGCGGTCTGCATCGAGACGATGACCGGCCTCGAGGAGGCGGCCCTGGCCGTGCGCGCCGCCAAAAAGGTCGATGCCGGCCTGGACGTCATTTGCACCATGACTTTCGATCCGACCCCGAACGGTTTCCGCACCATGATGGGGGTGTCCCCGGAGCAGGCGGCCGCCGCGCTGGCGGAAGCGCGCCGGATGCTGGACCTGGTGCGGATTCCTGAT
>DAIPJX010000137.1:0-6616 GCA_036770065.1 Planctomycetota bacterium | reverse complement strand
TTCGACGAGGAGGCGAACATCACCTGGGCGCAGCGCCTGGACGCCGCCGGCGCGCACGTCATTTACGGCGTCGTCGGCTATAAAACCCATTCAAAGGCGGCTCTGGTGATTCGCCGCGAGGACGGCGGCATTCGCCGTTATTGCCATCTCGCCACCGGCAATTACAACGACCGGACGGCGCGGCAGTACACCGACATGGGGTTGTTGACGGCGGATCCCGATTTCGGGGCCGATTTATCGTCGTTTTTCAACGTCATCACGGGATATAGCCTGCCGCCGTTGTGGAACTATATCGAGATGGCGCCGACGGGGCTTCGGTCGCGCACCACCGCCATGATCAGGCGCGAGGTGGAGAAGCACAGCCCGGAAAAACCGGGGTTCATCAGGGCGAAAATGAATGCGCTTATCGACCCGCAGTTGATCCGCGAACTGTACAAGGCGAGCCGGGCCGGGGTGAAAATAGAACTTCTCGTTCGGGGCATGTGCAGGCTGCGTCCCGGAGTGCCCGGTCTGTCGGAGAATATTGCGGTGCGGTCGATTGTCGATCGCTTTCTCGAGCACCCGCGCATATTCCATTATTATAACGGCGGGGACGAGGAAGTGTATTTGTCCTCGGCGGACTGGATGGAGCGGAATATGGACCGGCGGCTCGAGCTGCTGTTTCCGGTTAACGATCCGGATTGCCGCAAAGAGGTGCTGGCCGCGCTGGACGCCGGTTTTTCCGACAATATCAGCGCGTGGGAACTGTTGCCGGACGGTCTGTACGCGAGGGAGAAGCCGTCGCCGCACGAACCGTTGTTCCGCAGTCAGCAGCGGCTGTATGATCGCGCGGTCGGCGCACGGGCCAAATCGCGCGAGGAAAAACGGCACACTGTTTTTACGGTGAGAACGGCCCCTGCGGGGCGCAGAAAAAAATAACCACCCTTTGCGGAGGCGGAATGGGCAAAAGAAAACGGTATATCGCATTGGATTTCGGAGTAACGGGCGGCACGGCGACGGCCGGTTCGTTTGACGGCGGCGTCATGGCGCTGGAACGATTGCATTCGTTTCCCGTCCAGTCGACCGACATGCTGGGGACGCGGTATTGGGATTTTCCCGGCCTTGTCATCAATGCGAAGCGCGGTCTGCGCGCCTGCGCCGCCAGGCACGGTTCGGAATTGTCCGGGGTCGCGTGCAGTTCGTTCCCGCTGGATTTCGGCCTGTTGGACAAGGACGGGCGTCTTTTGGCGAATCCGGTGCATTTTCTGGACAAGCGCACCGTCGGCCTGATGGACAGGCTGCACGCGATTATTCCCGAACGCAGTCTGTACCAGAAAACGGGAACCGGGGCGAGGCGTTCCAATACGCTGTACCAGCTTTTTTCCATGGCTCTCGCCAACAGCCCGCTCCTGGACAAATCGGTCGCCATGCTGCTCATCGCCGATTTGGCGTCGTATTTTTTAAGCGGCACGCCGGTGCAGGAATATACGCTGGCCACGACGACCGGCATGTACGACGCCGAAAGCGGCGATTGGTCGCGCGACGTCATATTGTCTTCCAAGATTCCGCCGGTGATGACGCCGGACATTATCGCTCCCGGCACGGTGATAGGCCCCCTGGTCGATTCGGTCGCGGCCGAATGCGGGCTTGGCATGCTGCCGGTGATCGCCCCGGCCAGCCACAACACGGCCGGATCGGTTGCGGCCGCGCCGTGCGGCGGCGGGGACGAATGGGCGTATGTTGTGACGGGCGGGTACAACCAGATTGGCATTGAAGTGCCGGCGCCGGTTATGAACGACGGCGGTTTCGCCGCCGGCCTGACCAACGAGGGCGGAGTGGACGGAAGTTTCCGTTTTGCCAAAAACACCGTCGGAACCGTCATTTTGGAGCGCATCGCCGGGGCGTGGTCCGAAAAGGACGGGCAGGAAATCGGCACGGCCAAACTGCTCTCTCTCGCAAGCGGGGCGGAACCGTTCTCGCGCATCGTCAACCCGGACGATCCGGACCTGTGCGCCGCGGAAAACATTGTGGAGGCGATTGACGCCGCTCTGGAGCGATCGGGCCAGCCAAGGGCGACGACGCGCGGGGAGGTTGTTCGCGCGTGCGTGGACGGCATTGCGCTTTCGATTCGCCATGCGCTTGGCCAGTTGGCGAATGTTGCGAACCGCAAGTTCAAGGTTGTGCACCTGCTTGGGCCGATGTCGGAGTCGCCGTTTTTCTGCCGGTTGCTTGCCGACTCGGTCGGCATTCCGGTGAAGGCCGGTCCGGCGGAGTCGAATGCGCTCGGCAACATTTTGATGCAGGCCATGGCGCTGGGCGATATCGGATCGCTTTCGGAAGCGCGGGAAATCGTGGTCGATTCGTTCCCCCCGGCCGAGTTCCAGCCGACGGGGCCGGACGCGGGAAACGACGCGTACAGGCGTTTTTCCAGAATGGCGTGACCCAAACGTCCGGATTGTCCGTCCAAAGGATGTGAGCATGAGTACGCTGGAGAATAAAAGCATTCTGCTTGGCGTGACCGGCGGGGTCGCCATTTACAAAGCCGTCGATCTGGCGAGCAAACTGACCCAGGCGGGGGCGCTGGTCGACGTCGTCATGACGGCGGCGGCGGAGGAGTTTGTCAAGCCGCTCCTGTTCGCTTCGATAACGCGGCGGGAGGTGCACACAAACCCGTTCAGCCCGGCGCGGAAGCCCGGGCATATCGCGTTGGCCGAACGTCCCGATGTCGTTCTCGTCGCTCCGGCGACCGCCAATACGCTGGCGAAGATCGCGGCGGGCATTGCCGACAATTTGTTGACCGATACCCTTCTGGCGACGGTCAAGCCGGTGCTTGTCGCGCCGGCGATGAATTGCGGCATGTGGAACAATCCGCGCACGCGGCGGAATATCGCGGCATTGAAGGCGGACGGTTTTTCGTTTGTCGGCCCCGGCACGGGGAATCTCGCCTGCGGCGACGCGGGCGTCGGCAGGATGGCCGAGCCTGTCGAGATTATCGCCGCGCTTGAAGCGCTTGTTGATTCGAAGAAATAAGGATGCGGGAATGCAGAACGCTGTTGCGCGAATTTTCGATGTAAACATCAACCGTGCGGGCGAAGCCATGCGCACCATGGAGGAATACGCCCGTTTCATTCTTGAATCGCCCGCCCTGTCGGGCCGGTGCAAGCGAGTCCGCCATTCGCTTGCCGCTTTGTCCGTCCGGGCCGAGGCGTTGTTCGGCCCGGACGGCGGCATTGTCGCCAGCCGCGATATCGACGGCGATGTCGGCGCGGCCCTCAAGACGGCGGAGGAGCGGTCGCGGCCCGACACGCTGTCCGTTGCCGCCGCCGCCAGCCGCCGCGCCGCCGAAGCGTTGCGCGCGCTGTCCGAATACGGGAAAACGCGTTCGCCGGAACTCGGTCTCGCGTTTGAAAAGCTCCGCTACGAAATTTATGCGATAGAACCGGCGCTTTTGGCGAAGCGCGATCTGAAAAACCGCCTGGCGGACGCCGGGCTGTATGTCCTGATAACGTCCGGCCTGTGTTCAACCGACCCGCGCACCGCCTGCCGCGAAGCGGTTCGGGGCGGGGCGGACATTATCCAGATGCGGGAAAAGGAAATGGAGGACGGCGAGTTTTACACGCTCGCGCTCGCCATGGCGGAGATTTGCCGCGAGGGCAATGCGCTCTTCCTGATTAACGACAGGCCGCATATCGCGGCGCTTGTCGGCGCCTCGGGCATTCACGGCGGGCAGGGGGATTTGCCGGTGCATTTGGCCCGGCGCATTCTTGGGCAGGACGCGATTGTCGGGCGTTCCACTTCCGAACCGGCGCTGGCGGAAGAAGCTCTTCGCGACGGAGCCGATTATATCGGCGTCGGTCCCGTTTACGAGACGAACACGAAAATGCACCGGAAAGCGGTCGGTCTCGATTATGTGAAATGGGCCGCCCAATGGGGACAGTTGCCGTTTTTCGCCATTGGCTCGATCAACCGGGAGACGATCGGGGGCGTTCTGGACGCGGGGGCGAAGGCGGTCGCCATTTGCACGGCCATTACCAGGGCGAAGGACATTGCCGCCGAAACGGCGCATTACAAGAACCTCGTTTGCTCCGCGCGTGGATGAAAAGGAACAACGCTTCATGGACAACAAAAGCGGATTCCGCATTGTCGGGAACACTACGAATCACCCCCCGAAGCCGCCGGTCGGACCCGACGGCGAACCGGCGTTGGGCGCGACCGGGTTTTATTACGTCACTCCGGCCGACGCCTGGGACGACGCGGCCTTTATGGGCCGGCGGCGTTTTACCCGTCTCATTACGTTGCCGACGTATATCTGGCGGGAGTTGCTGAAAGGCGTGTTTCTCGCCATGGTGGTGTTTTCCGCGATTCTCATGGCTGTTTTCGCGGGTCAGGTGATGCGGGACGGCATCGGTCCGTATACGCTTCTTCGGGTCTTGCCGAATTTCGTCCCGCTGATTTGCCCGTTTGTCATGCCGCTGGCGATTGTGACCGGCATTATTCTTTGCTACAGCCGGTTGGCGAAGGACAATGAAATCATGGCCGCGTATGCGGGCGGGGTCAATCCATTCTGGTTGATGGTGCCGGCGCTTGTCACGTCGGTCATCGCGATTTTCGTCAGCCTGATTTTGAACGAGTCCGCGCTGGAGCCGGCGATTGCCAATATCGAACGTCTGGTTATCGACGATCAGGCGAATATTCTCCGGCGGATGATTACGAGGCCCGGCAACATAACGGTGCAGGCGGGCAACGAATACGTCGCCATGTCCAAACTCGATCCGTCGCGCGATCCCGAAAACAGGACCGCGCTCGACATTACCCGTTTCGCATCCGCGGCGGGCGACATGCCGGCGGGCGCCGTCTGGGATCGCAGGTATCCGTTCCCGGCCAAGCGCGTGGTTGCGCGCGATCATGAAGTTCAGGATTTTTCCAACGCGGGCGATACGGAAATGGTTCTGAAAATGCTCGTTTCCAAACCGGTGTTCCAGGATTTGCATCCGACCGACATCAACCGCACATTTATCGCCGACGGCGAATCGGGCGAGGAGCGCCTGATTCTCGGCGGCAGGCCGCATGTCACGATCCATTCCGAACGCGCGTCGTTCTGGCCCATTCTCAAGCTTTCCGGCACCCGGCAGGAAGCGATCATGGAATTGCGGGATTACGACATTGACGAAGAAAAATTCACGGCCATGCCGGCAAGCCAGCGCAGAAATATTCAGGCGCGGCGGGACTGGCTGGAATCGCGCATCCAAACCCGCACATCGGAAATCAATATGCGGTTGGCGTTGTGTTTTTCCTGTCTCGCTTTTGCCGTGCTTGGCATTCCGCTCGGCATGCGGACCCGGGGCACGATGATCGCGTCGTTTGTGACGGGGATCGCCACGGCCGGCATTTATTTTCTTGCGCTCAAAGCGGCGGAAGCGCAAGTCGCCAAGGGACTCCTTTCGTTCTGGATTATCTGGATTCCCGATATTGTGGTGGTGCTTTTGGGGGTTGCCCTGTGGCTTTCCACCTCAAGGCGGGTCTAGGCTCAAAAAAATATGGCAAACCGTCCAAACGGTCGGTACCATACACTTGTGTCCATGAGTATTTATTCGTGTTTGTAATCGGGAAGGCAGGCACATGAACCGCAACGCAGCCAGACATTTGGCGCTCGTCGTCAGCGTTTTGCTCTGTTTCTTTGTGTATATGGGCTATCGGTTTTGGGGCACGACCGAGGTTCAGCCGGAAACGGCGCCCATGACAGCGGGCACGGATACCGAAACGGGCGCTTTTTCCGGTTTGCCGCAACATGTGACGCCTCCCGGCGCGTCCACGGCGGAAAGCGGGAGCAACGCCGGCGCGTCCGGCCTGCGCCCGCCCGCCAACACGGACGTTTCCTTGACGCTGGGCGGAGAAGGCGGCGGACTTGGCTTGACCCCGCCTCCCGGAGCATCCGGTTCGTCCGCGCCGGTCGGATCGGGGAGAGAATCCAACGCGGAAAGCATTACCGGGCTTATTCCCGCTCCGCCGTCCGATGACGCGCCTTCCAGCCCCATGATGAACGTTCCCGTCCCGCCCGGTTTGGGCGAAGCGGACGATAACTCCGGATCCGGTTCCGGCGGCGGCCTTGCCCTGGCGCCGCCTTCCGGCGCTTCTTCTTCGGCGCCTCGCGGAACCGATTTGCCCGGAACGCTTGCGCCGCCGATGTCCGGCGCTCCGACGCCGACAAACCGGAATCCGGCGTCCGCCGGCAGTTCAATCGGAACGTCCGCGCCATCGCCGTCCGCGACCGCGCGGACTTCCCGACCGGAAACGACGGCGTCGAACAATGATTCCCGGCCAGGCCAGCGCACTACCACCGCGCCGGAAGCGTCCCGTTCAACCGATGAGGATGATAACGACGATCAGTTTGGCGGAAATCCGCCGGTGCGGCCGGACTATCCGGAAGCGTCGGACTCGCTTCGGATTTATGTTGTCCAGCCGGGTGATACGCTGAGTCGAATTGCCACGCGCGAACTCGGATCGATATCGCTTGCGGACAATATTTATTTGTTGAACCGCGATGTCATTTCCGATCCGGATCACCTGATGGTCGGCGTGCGCATCCGCCTTCCCGTTCGGGAACAGCTTGGAAGCGGCCTTCCAGCCGCCATCGGCG
>DAIPJX010000136.1:0-6616 GCA_036770065.1 Planctomycetota bacterium | reverse complement strand
TTGTGCCGCCGGATATCGTCGCGCAGTTGTTCGATGCGCATTTTTTCCGGCGGGTCGAAGGCGAAGGTTTTGTTCATGCGGTCAGATCACCCGTACGAGCGCGTAATTTTTTTTGCCTTTCCGGACCACGAGCGCTCCGGCGCTGGCCAGGTCGGCGGCGGTGACGGTCATGTCGACGGAGTCTATGGGCCGGTTGTTGAGATAGGCGCCGTGCTGTTCGATTGAGCGGCGTGCGTCGTTTTTTCCTTTCCACAGGGGTGTGGAGGCGAGGAGATCGACGACGTTGACGCCGGCGGAAAGGGCGTCTTTGGCGATATCGACTTTCGGCACTTCGGCGAAGATTCCTTCGAGGTCGGCGTCGGAGAGGTTTTCCACCGTTTCGCCGAAGAAGATGGCGGTCGCCTTTTCCGCTTGCGCGAGTCCGGGTTCGCCGTGGACGAAGCGGACGGCTTCGGAGGCGAGGCGTCGCTGGGCGGAGCGTTTTTCCGGGTGGTTTCGCACTTCGTCCGCGAGTTCGCCGATTTCTTCCATGGAGAGGAAGGTGTAGTATTTCAGGTAATCGACGACGCAAACGTCTTCGGCGTTCATGAGGAACTGGTACATTTGGTACGGGCTGCTTATTTCGGGGTCGAGATAGATTGTCCCGCCGGTGGATTTGCCGAATTTTCTTCCTTGCGAATCGGTGACGAGGGGGATGACCATGCCGAAGGCTTGTCCCGCTTCCACGCGTCGTATCAGATCGATTCCGGCGGTGATGTTGCCCCATTGGTCGCCGCCGCCGATTTGGAGTTTTACGCCGTGTTCCTTGTAGAGGTGGAGGAAGTCGTAGGCCTGGAGGCACTGGTAGGTGAATTCGGTATAGCTGACGCCGTCTTCGGATTCCATTCTTCGTTTGACCGATTCGCGCGCGAGCATGTCGCCGACGCGGAATCGCCGTCCGATGTCGCGGAGAAAGTCGAGGAGGTTGAATTTTGACAGCCAGTCGTAATTGTTGACGACGACGGCGCCGTTTTTGGGATCGGTAAAGTCGATCAGGCTTTCGAGTTGTTTCTGGATGGCGTCGACGTTGGCGCGGACGGTGTCCATGTCGAGGAGGTTGCGTTCGGTCGAACGGCCCGACGGGTCGCCGATGCATCCGGTTGCGCCGCCGACGAGGATGACGGGCCGGTGCCCAAGCTGTTGCAAACGGCGCATGGTGCAGATTGCGAAGAGGTTGCCGATTTGGAGGCTTTTGAAGGACGGGTCGTAGCCGCAGTAGAACGAGACGGTCTCTTTGGCGAAGAGCTGGCCCAAAGCCGGGTCGGAGACGGTGTTTACAACACCGCGCGCGGTAAGAATTTCCAATGCGTTCATCGACAGTCCTCTTTCTTTTGCATAAAAATCGCTATTTCGCATTTTATCATATGAATAGCGGGAGAGACGGCAATGGGAAAATTGCGTCCGCTCTTTCGGGCGCGTTCTCCGCGGGGCGTTTCCGGGCGGTTCGCCAACGCTCAAACCTCCGGTTATAATTGACGTTAGGGTTTGAAAACAAAGTGCCGTCCCTTCTTGACATTGGTGGGCGGTTATACATAATAATCATGTTCTGTGTATATGGTTGGGGCAGGGGAGATACAGCCTTCATGAATCACATCCTGATACGCCGCATTATTGTGCACGCGTTTTTTGCGCTTGCGCTTTTGTCGACTGCGCCGTTTTCGGCGCGGGCGGGGGAGTCGGCTGGCGGCATGGGCGCGTTTTTGGGCGAAGGGATTGATTTCAAGGGCGGCATGCTCGACTGGGAAGAGGACGATGATGGCCGCCGGGTTGCGATTTTGCGCAATTATGCGGTCGTCATTTTGCCGAACGTGACCATTTCCGCCCGGAACATGGTGTTGAACGTCGAACTGCAGGAGATTTACGCCGAAGGCGACGTGTTGTTCGACGAGCCGTCGGGCAATGCGTTTTACTGCGATCAATTGACGTTCAATTACCAGGAGTGGAAGGGACTTGCGAAAAACATCCGGGTCAAGATGGACCGCACCGACGTCGAGTTGCCGGTGCAGGACTTTCTTGACGTTGCGCCGTCGACGGGTTTGTCCGGCAGTTCCGGCGGCACGTCCCTGAACGACGCGGGCGGCGGCGAATTGAAGCGCATGTATGTCCAGGCGCAGGAATTGCGGGTGCATGATCACGAGACGTTTGAAATGATCGACGCGAAGATCACGCCGTCGTCGTTCGCGAAGCCGCACTGGTATTTCCGGTCTCCGGCGGCGTTGTTCCGCCGGAAGGAAAAGATCGAATCCTACCACAACACGGTGAACATAGGCCGTGTTCCCGTCTTGTATTTCCCGTATTTGATTCGCGATTTGCAGTACGACTGGCCGTGGATGCGGATTACGGGCGGCAACTCGAGCGATTACGGGTTTTTTGTCAGAACGCAGTGGGGCTGGCGTTTGAACCGCAACGAAAACGCGTATCTTCGTACGGACAAGGTGATTTTCGATCTTGATTATTTTACCCGTCGCGGCACCGGCATCGGGGTCGAGACGACCTACCAGATGGGCCATTGGGAGTCGCTCGGCAAATTGAAGCTGTACGGGGTGTATGAACACGCGATTTCCCAAAAGCGCGATCGCGACAGGTCGATTTTCGATAACGAAGACAGGATTTACGACGGCATTCCCGGTTGGCGCGGCACATCGTACAGAAGGGATTTCCGTTGGGCGGTGGACTGGGAGCATTACCAGCAGCTGAACGAATACTGGGACGTCCGCGCCGAAGCGCACTTGTATCATGACCGCGATTACCTGAAGGACTACGATCCGAACCGCTACTGGAACCAGCGCGAGAGCCAAAACAGCATCGACGTCCGCCGGCTCGACCGGCAGTGGGAGCTGGAGTTCGTCGCCGAGCACAGGCTGGGCAATCGCTGGGAAACGCAGTCGGCGTATTACCCGGAGGTCAGGCTGACGGTTCCCGGGATCCAGTTGTTTGAAAATCTCCCGTTGTATTTGAAGAACGATTTCCGCGCCGGTTTCGTCAACCGCTATTTCGACGAGGACGAACTGGCGTGGACGCGGGAGACCGAAGAAGGGTTGTTCGGCCGCGATCCGCTGACCGGTCTTTCGAACAGCCGGTTGCTTGATCGCGACAATTACAGCACGATGTTCCGCGCGTTCAACGAAATGCGGCTGGAAGCGCCGATCAAGCTTGGCTTCATGACGATCAAGCCGTGGGTGGGCCTCAGGACGGCGTATTATTCCGATACGATTGGCGATCCGTATTCCGAAGCGTATATCGCCGGAGGCGGAGCGGGGACTGCGGCGCGCGACGCGTACAGGCGCGGATTGTTCCATCCCGACCAGATGCGGACGCGGGGTTCGGGCGAGACCAACTACGCGGTGCCGTTCGGGGTGGAGCTGTCGACGCGCGCCTATACGATTTTCGGCAATCATGATCAATGGCGTTTGATTACGGAGCCGGTGGCCAGTTATCTGGAGAATTCGAAACCGCGCCTTGACTCGCTTCGCAGCCTGTACCCGATCGACTACATGGACGAATACCAGCGCCAGCGGCGGCTTGGCTTTGAACTGCACAACAAATTGCAGCGGCGTTATTACGAAGACGCGCCCGGCGATGCGATTCCCGAGCGCGACATTCTCGACTTCAACATAGCCTTCTACAACTACCCGAGGAAGGAAGACCGGCGCTGGATCAACAACGACCATTCGCTTTCCGAGATCAATATGGAAATGATCTATCGTCCGACGGCCAATCTGTCGTTCAACGCCAGCGTCGAATACGAGCCGCACGACAGCACGTTCAACCGGGTCATTCTCGGCATGGACTGGCGTTTGTCCGGGATGTTCCGTGTGCGCGCCACCCATTATCACTACAGCGGCAACGACTGGCGCTACCCGACGGAACAGACGTCGTCCCAGACGCACGTCGCGGTCCGTACCAAGCTGTGGAACGACAACAGCCGCTATTCGCTTGAAGGCGCGGTCGGTTTCGAATGGCGTCACGCGGAAAATCCGTTGCCGTGGGCGCGCTGGGTTCGTGAACGGGATCAGGTGCGCCACGGTTTCAACAAGTACCGCGTCACGATTTACCGCGATATCGATACGTTCGAGTTGGCGCTTAGTTATATCCGCGACCGTAACGCGCGGGATCACGGTTTGTTTTTCTCGTTGTCGCCGAAGTCGTTTATGGGCGTCGATCGTCCGCCTCCGACGTATACGGTGGATGTCGAGACGCTTGCCGACGGCCGGTATCCGGAGGCTGTGCGTTATATGGGTTCGGGCTATAAAATCGACGGCCCGGCGGCCGACGCGGATTTGAAAGATGTCCAGTTCTAATGACGGCTGAATCGCTTGATACGGGCACGACCGATCCGACATTTGAAAACCGCCTGCGTCCCAGGCGGTTTGAAGATTTTCCGGGTCAGGAACAGATATGCGGCAATTTGCGCGTGTATATAGAAGCGGCGAAGAAGCGCGGCGAGCCGCTTGATCATATTCTTTTTTCCGGTCCGCCCGGCCTCGGGAAAACGACGCTTGCCGGCATAGTCGCGGCCGAAATGGGGGTGGAGTCGCACACGACGTCCGGCCCCGCCCTGGAGCGCCCGGCCGATTTGGCGGGGCTTCTCACCAGCCTGAAGGAAGGCCAGATTCTTTTCATCGACGAGATTCACCGCCTGTCCCCGGTGGTCGAGGAATATTTGTATTCCGCCATGGAGGACTGGGCCATCGACATTGTCATGGATTCGGGGCTGTACGCCAAGTCGATTCATTTGACGATTCCCCGTTTCACGCTGGTCGGCGCGACGACGCGGGAGGGGTTGCTGACCGCGCCGTTCCGCGCGCGTTTCGGCATTCTTGAGCGGTTGGAGTATTACAATCCGCAGGAGCTTGCCCGCATTCTTCGCCGTTCCGCCGAGATTCTGAAGGTGGAGTTGACCGGGGACGGCGGGATGGAGTTGGCGCGTCGTTGCCGGGGGACGCCGCGCATAGTCAACCGTTTCCTTTCCCGCGCCCGCGACGTTGCCGAGGTGCGCGGCGACGGCAGGATAACGCCGGAGATTGCGTCGGAGACGCTTTCCATGCTTGGCGTGGACGAGAACGGCCTGACCGATATGGACCGCCGCGTTTTGGAGACGCTCGCGCGCCATGAGGGCGGGCCGGTCGGCTTGAAGACGCTGGCGGTGACGGTGGGGGAGACGGAGGACACGCTGGAGAACGTGTACGAGCCGTTCCTGATTCGCCAGGGGTATGTGATAAAAACGCCTGCCGGACGCAAGCTTGCGCCCGACGGCTGGTCTATTGTCGGCAGGCATGGGTAGTGGAGAAGAAACCTTTTTTGACAAGGAGTCGAGCATGATCAATTTTGTGTATTATTCCCCGACCAAGGTTATTTTCGGCAAGGATACGGAGAACGAGGTCGGAGCGGAGATTCGCCGCCTTGGTTTCAAAAAGGTTTTGGTTCATTACGGCAGTGCGAGCGCGAAGAAGTCCGGTTTGCTGGACCGCGTGTTGCATTCGCTTCGCAAGCACGAGTTGGAGTCGGTGGAGTTGGGCGGAGTGAAACCGAATCCCCGTTTGTCGAAGGTTCGTGAAGGCATTGCCTTGGCGAAGGAGAACCGGGTTGATTTTATTCTCGCGGTTGGGGGCGGGAGCGTGATTGATTCGGCGAAGGCGATTGGGTATGGGGTTGCGAATCCGTCGGTCGACGTGTGGGATTTTTACCTTGACAAGGCGAAGGCTGCGGCGTGTTTGCCGATAGGTTCGGTGTTGACGATTGCGGCCGCGGGTTCGGAGACGTCGAATTCGTCGGTTATTACGGACGAGGACGGCAATCACAAGCGTCCGTACAATGACGATTTGTCCCGTCCGAAGTTTGCGGTGATGAATCCCGAGTTGACGTATTCTCTTCCCACCTATCAGACGATGTCGGGGGTTGTGGACATTCTCATGCATACGGTGGAGCGGTATTTCACGTTGGACAAGAAGGGCGAGTTGATTGACCGCATGGCGGAGGGTCTTTTGAAGACTGTGATCAACAATGCCTACAAGTTGCAGGCGAATCCGAACGATTACGATGCGCGTGCCGAGATTATGTGGGCGGGGAGTTTGTCGCACAACAGTTTGACGGGTACGGGCAAGACGCCGGATTTTGCGAGTCATCAGCTTGAGCACGAGTTGTCGGGCATGTTTGATGTTGCGCATGGCGCGGGGTTGTCGGCGTTGTGGCCGAGTTGGGCGCGTTATGTGTACAAGAAGGACATGGCTCGTTTTGCCCAGTTTGCGGTTCGTGTTATGGGTTGCAGTATGGATTTTGACGATGTTGAGGCGACGGCGTTGTCCGGTATTGCCGCGTTTGAGCGTTTTTTCCGTGACATCGAGATGCCGGTGACGATTGGGGAGCTTGGGATACCGGACATTACTGATGCGCAGATTGAGGAGATGGTGGAGAAGTGTTCGTGGAATGGCGGTCGTACGGTTGGCAATTTCATGAAGTTGGACAAGGACGACATGCGCAGGATTTACCAGATGGCAAGATAGTCGGTCATGCCGCAGGCGTACAAACGCATGTATCAGAATAAAAAACTGTGTGTCCGACACGGACTCGCATGGGG
>DAIPJX010000312.1:0-1892 GCA_036770065.1 Planctomycetota bacterium | reverse complement strand
GCGGTTTTCCATGAAAGGCCGGAAGAGGCGGAAGCGGTTTGCTATTCCGACATGCGCGGCCAGCACGCGGTGAAGCGCGCCATGCTGATTGCGGCGGCGGGCGCGCATCATATTCTTCTGATGGGTCCGCCCGGCAGCGGCAAGACCATGGCGGCGCGCCGACTGCCGACGATTCTTCCGCCCTTGACGCTTCGCGAAAGTCTCGATACGACGAAAATTCATAGTGTCGCCGGGGAAATTCAGCCGGGGCAAGGCCTGCTTCGCACGCGGCCATTCCGCTCGCCGCATCACAACGCATCAATGCCGGGAATGGTTGGCGGCGGCTCCGCCATCAGGCCGGGCGAGATTTCCTTGGCGCACAACGGCGTTCTGTACCTTGACGAGGCTCCCGAGTTTTCGCGGCAGCTTTTGGAGACGTTGCGTCAGCCGGTGGAGGATGGGGTTATCACTATCAGTCGCGCGTCGGGAACGGAGACGTTTCCTGCCCGCATGCAGCTTGTGATGTCGATGAATTTGTGTCCGTGCGGCAGGTTGGGCGATACGCGGCGCGTGTGTCGTTGTTCGCCGAATCAAATCAATGCGTATGTCGGCAGGCTTTCGGGACCGCTTCTTGACAGGATTGACATGCATGTTGAGGTGCCCGCGGTGAATCCTGAATTGATGTTGGGGAAGAAGGATGAGGAAACGTCTGTTTCCATGGCGGAGATTGTGGCGCGGGCTCGGCGTGTTCAGGAGAAGCGTTTTGTCGGGAGCGGGACGCCGGTCAATGCGTGCATGACGCCGAATGAGATGGAAGCGCATTGCAGGTTGAACGCGAGTTGTGAATCGATTTTGCGGCAGGCGGCGGATCATTATGGTTTGTCGGCGCGCGCGTTTGGTCGGGTTTTGAAGGTGGCGCGGACGATTGCCGATGTGGACGGCTCCGCCGATATTGGCGAGAATCATATTCTTGAGGCGATTCAGTACAGACGTTCGGAAAAGCGTTAGCAATGCGCCTCTGGACGCCCCACGCCTGTGTTGCCAAGTAAAAAACTAAAAAATTGCTCCAGCTTCTGCTGGTCCGGCTTTTTAAACTGCAATCACTGTTCGCATAATACATGCGGCCCGATGCTCGAAGAGCGCCGGGCCGTATGTATTGCAACGGTTGGTTTTAGTACATCAATTCCTGAAGGCCGGAAGCAATGCCGCCCTGGTTCGCATACCAACGTTCAACTTCATTGTCGGCAGGGGGAACGACCGAAGTCTCGATCGAACCGAATATGGACGGAACAATGTACGGAATATCGCTGATCGGGGCGTTCATGGACGCGGCGGTCGGCATGACGGGATACTGGCTGGGAGCGGCGTCGGGTTGGCTCGCGGAATACTTGATGGGTGCGACAGGCGCCATGGGCGGACAATCGGTCGTGGCCGAAGTGGGACGAACCGGCGGCATCGCCGGCGCGCAATCGTCAGCCATGGCAACCCCCATTCCCAACCCCATAAGCAACGTCATGGCCATCAGCGGCCGCTTGATTTTGGACAACATTTTTTTCTCCTCCGAATGGTTCATTTTTTTCAAAAAGCCAGAGCAACATGCCTGACCTGAAATTAACGCCTCACCATAGGCTGTCGTTAACAAAGTCTATTCTTCCTAAAAAAACCGCCCAACGCACTGGAAGCGTTGGGCGGCGCGTATTTTGCCATGACGCAAGCGCTATGTGTCATGCGGTTTTCGAAGCGTTTCGGTTTTTCGCATTCATTGTCTGGTAGCCGAGACAGAGGACGATAAGGACGCAGCCGACGATGTGTTGTGAAAGCGCGCTGGTGGCGAGAAAGTACACGCGTCTTCCCGGATATTCGGGCCGCATTGCGCTGATGACGGCATGTTCGTATTCGAAGATCACGCGCGT
>DAIPJX010000135.1:0-6657 GCA_036770065.1 Planctomycetota bacterium | reverse complement strand
GCGCCGCCGCGTGTTTTTATTCGCGGCGGCGCGGAAGAGGTTCGCAACTGTACTATTAATAGAAAAGATCGACAATGCCCTGCGAAAAGAACGGGATAAAAGTCAGCATCAACAAACAAATGAGCAACAACACATAGAATGGGATGCATTCTTTGATGAATTTTTTGTACGAGCATCCGGTTATGCCGCAGGTGACGAACATCAACGTTCCCATTGGCGGCGTGACGCAACCAATGGCCATGTTGAAAATGACCACCATGGCAAACTGGATTTCGTTGATGCCGTAGGCGGCGGCGGAAGGAGCCAGAAGCGGCACCAACACAATCAGCGCCGCGTTGCCTTCGATAAACATGCCGACTATGATCAGGAACAGGTTCACAGCCATAAGAAACACGTACTTGTTGGTAATGTTCGAGACGATGAATGTGGTCAGGTTTTGCGGAACCTTCTCCCTCGTCAGCACCCAGGCAAAGGCCGACGCGGCGCCGACAATGAGCATGATGGATGCGGTGGTGAACACCGTTTCCCTGAGGCCGCGAACCATGTCGGCCCATGTCAGTTCCTTATACAATACTCCCAGGCCGACCGCGTAGACAATAGCGATGGAGCCGGCTTCGGTGGGGGTGAAAATTCCAAAGCGAATGCCGCCTATGATAATGATCGGCAAACACAGGGGAAGAAACGCCTTTTTGAAAGCGTGCCACAAGCCCAGTTTTATTATTTCCGGATTCGGTTCGGAACGATATCCCCGCTTCACCGATATGAAGCCCGCCAAAATCATCATGGTAAAGCACAGCAACAGCCCCGGTCCAATACCGGCGATGAACAGTCTGCCGATGGAAACGTTGGCGATAGAGCCGTAAATAATCATGGCGATGCCGGGCGGAATGAGCGGCGTGATCATCGCCGACACAGCCGTCACCACCGATGAAAATTCTTTGGAAAAGCCTTTCTTCTCCATCTCCGGGACCAGCATCTTCGACTGCATGGCGGCGTCCGCCAGGTTGGAACCGGACAACCCGCCCATAAGCGTGGAAAGAAGAATGTTGACCTGGGCCAGCCCGCCGGGCAAGCGACCGATCAGCACTTCGCAAAAATCCATGACCCGGCGCGTAACGCCGGTATAGTTCATAAATACGCCGGCGCACACGAAAAACGGCACGGCCAGAAGCGGAATATTCTCGACGCCGGCAAGCATGCGCTGGGCGATAATCAAGGTCGGAACCTTGGACATGGAAAAATAGCAGGCCGCGCCCGCCAAAAGCGAAATGAAAACAGGAATGCCGAAAAACAGGAACACCAGCATCACCAGGGAGGTCAGGAGGATCACGTCAGACATTTTCCACCTCCTCTATGGCGGCTTCGACAGCCGATACTTCGCGGCGGGGGACAATCAGATTGCGCAACGCCACCAACACCATAATCAGGCAGGAAATGGGCACCGCGCCATAGATGACGTAGTACGGGACGTACAGAATGTTCGTGACCCGCTCCGTCGTGTACATCTGCGCTACCAGCCGGTATCCATAAAAACCGAGAAAACCGAGAACCGCAATGGTGACTATCTGGCAGATGCCGTAGGCGACCTGCCGCAGAATTTTCGGAAAAATGCCGATGAAGGCGTCTATGGCGATATGGCCCGCATACCGCGCCACCGCGCTGGCGCCGAAAAAACTCGTCCAAATCAAACACCAAAGCTGCACTTCCTCCATCCATCCGAACGGACGGTTGATGATATACCGGGCCGCCACGCCGGACACCGTGACGATGATAAGCACGACCAATGCGATACACGCAATCAACAAATCGGGATCGCGCCACAGGCTTGGCGTTTTTTTCGTGTTGTCCATATACATCCCTTGAAAAAAGGAACGGACCGGATTGCTTTTCCGGTCCGTTCCCGGAAAACAGGCGCCTTTACTTGCCCATGGCTTTGGTGACGGTTTCGTACAGGCCCGGCGTCCACTTGGCGGTAACAATCGGATCGGTGTAGAGGGGCATGGCCTTTTTCTTGAACTCCTCGACGTCGACTTCAATCACTTCCACGCCTTCGTCCTTGAAGCGCTGGGTCAGCTCGTCCGTGGCCTTGAGAACGATGTCGTTGTTGAACAGGCCGGCCTTGTCGGCGCTTTCCATAATGATGCGCTGCTGATCGGGAGTCAGCGTTTCGAAGAACTGGGTGCCGCAGAGGAAGGTGGTGAAATTCTTGACGTGGCCGTCAAGGGTGAGATATTTGGCCACTTCCTGGAATTTGCCGTTGTAAAGAACGGGGATTGGATTTTCAAGGCCGTCGACAACGCCCTGCTGAAGCGCGGTATAAACTTCGCCAAGGGCTATCGGGGTGGGAGAAGCGCCAAGCACTTCGAAGCCCGCTATCTGGATGGCGTTGTTGGGAACGCGAATCTTCATCCCGACGATATCGCCGACGGTGCGGACGGGCTTGGTGGTGAGGGTGTGGCGGTCGCCGTAAATCCAGTTGGAGGTCAGGATTTTCAAGCCGCGCTGTTCGAGCTTGGCGCATTGTTCCTTGTACCAGTCGGACTTGATGAGATTCCAGCAATCATCCCAAGTGTTGAAAAGATAGGGAGCGAAGAGGATGTTGAAATCCGGCACGCCGCGATCGGCGTAAAACGCGCCGTCGGCGAGAGTGATGACCGAGTCGCCGGCCAGCATCTGGTCGATAATGTCGTTCTTGGAACCAAGCTGGCTGGAGGGATAGAGCTCGACGCGTATGTCGCCGTTCGACTCTTCCTCGATAAGGCGCTTCCATTCGTTGCAGCCGAGATCGAGAGGTTCGCCCGGGTGATTTTCATAGCCGATTTGGATGGTGACTTCCGCCGCCATAACCGCCACGGAGAAAAACGCCATGGCAACGGTCAATGCGATGCGCGAGAACCTGATCATATGATTTCCTTTGTAAAAGAACCTCGATATGTGCCGGAACGGCACGCCAAAATTACAAACAGACTTTAGGAAAAATCGAGCAATACCTTCAACTTTTCGCCCGCCTTCGCCGAAAACTCCGCAAACGCCTCCGCCGCCTGTTCAACCTTGTACACATCCGTAACCACCATGTCGGAAGACAAGGGGAGCGATTTCATAATCTCCATAACGTCGGTGAAGTCGGAGCGCGTCGCGTTGCGCGAGCCGAAGACGGTAAGCTCTTTCTTCTGAATCACGGTAAAGTCGAAATCCAGGGTCTCCTTGGATACGCCGATAACGACCACTCGTCCCGAGAATGCCGCCGAATCGATCGCGTTCCGGAACGTTCCCGCCATGCCCACCGCTTCGACCGTGACGCCGAAGCTATCGCCGCCCGTGGTATCCGCCGCCCACTCTGCGAGCGCTTCCGGGGACGTGTTGAGAAACGTGCCCGCCGCCCCGAGCCTTGCGGCATGCTCCAGCTTGCCGGGCGCGATATCGGCAATGTACGCCTCGGCCCCGAAATGCCTGGCGGCCAGCATGGCGAGAACGCCGATGGTTCCCGCGCCGACGATCAATACCTTTTCTCCCGGTTTGATGCCCGCCCGTTTTATGCCGTGATAGCTGATGCAAAATGGTTCGATAAGCGCCGTCTCTCTCGCGCCCAAATTTTCGACCGGATAGATCCGCTCCATGGGCATGGTTAAATAATTGGAGAATCCGCCTTCTCTCTGGACGCCCATCGTCTGGTTGGATACGCAGCAATTGACCCGGCCGTTCCGACAGGGATAACATGTGCCGCAGTTGAAATACGGGTTGACCGTGACCAGCATGCCGGGCTTGAGGCTGAATGCATTGCTTGCCGGAACGTCCACAATTTCCGCCGCCAATTCATGACCGGGAACGCGGGGATAACTCACATAGGCCAGCGTCCCCCTGTATGTGCCGAGATCGGATCCGCAAATACCTCCGTACAAAACTTTGAGAAGAGCTTCGCCCCGGGCCGGAACCGGCATGGGGCGTTCTTCGAGGCGAACAACCCCCGGCTCGGGAATAAGCACGCATCTATTCATGGAACATCCTTTTTTCAGAAACCAATCAACGCCCCGCCGTCGACCGGAAGGCACACGCCGGAAATATACCGAGCCGCGTCGCTTGCCAGAAAAACCGCGGCCAGACCAATGTCTTCGGGAAGCCCCGTCCTGTTCATCGGGATGCGACCGAGAATCTTCGCCAGTCTCGGCGCGTCATTGTCGGTTGCCTTGCGAAACATCGGCGTGTCAATCCAGCCGGGAGCAATGGCGTTCACCCTGACGCCGCTGGCGCCGCATTCGGAAGCCAGAGTGCGCACCATGCCAAGCATGCCGGCCTTGGCGGCGGAGTATCCGAGGACATTGGGTTGCCCAATGAAACTGGTCATGCTGGCCTGGAAAATAACGCTCCCCGAACCATTCGCTTTCATATGCGGAATCAGCGCTTTTGTCAAGGCAAAGGAGCCGACAAGATGGACTTCGAGAACATCGGTGAATTCCGCCACCGTCATTTCCTCGATCGGTTTTTTGCAATGATTGCCCGCATTGTTGACAAGGGTTGTGATTGCTCCGTGCCTGGCGGTGAGAGAATCGACCAGCGCCTGGGCACGGTCGGTATCGGTTACGTCATATTGATAATAGAATGTTTCCCCCGGCATGTCGGCCAGAGCCGCTTTTCCCGACGCGTCGTCGCGCGAACCGAGAGCGATGACGCGGGCGCCGGAACGGCTCATGCAACGGGTGATGGCAAGCCCGAGGCCAGAGGCTCCGCCCGTGACGATTGCCGTTTTGCCTTCAAGTGAAAAAGCTGTTTCTGTACATCCCATAATACACAATCTCCAAATGAAAAATATTATGCGCGGCAAACGACCGCGCGCTCCTGATATTTGTACGGAATGCAAAACTCCCGGTGGCCGAGAATCTCGGCCTTCGATAACGAACCGCCGGCCACATCGGCGATCATTCGCGCAAGATTCCCGGTTGCTTCGGCTTGGCTGAATTCACCTGTAAGAGTGACGCCGGCGTTAAAGTCCATGTCATCCGCCATGCGAGCGTATGTTTCCACGTTTCCGGTGATTTTGATCACCGGACAAACGGCATTGCCGACAACATTGCCCCGGCCTGTGATAAACAACAGGATATGGCACCCCGACGCGGCCAAAGCGGTCAGCCCTTCATTATCATTGGGGTTGGACACGCCGTATTGCATCCAGTGCGGATCGGGCGTCGTATCCAGCAACCACAGGCCGGATCGTGGGGCGGGGGAGCCGACTTTCAGAACGCCTTGTATGGGGCGACTGCCGCTCTTTATGACCGCTCCCATGCTTTTTTCTTCTATGCTGGAAAGACCGCCGACAAAATTGCCGGGACTGATCGAATACTGCCGGGTGGCTTTGCAATAGTCCAGCGCCTTGTCGTAGGTTGCCCGAAGCTCTTCTTTCGCGTGCGCGTCGACGCCTCTTTCGCACAGAATGTGGCCGACGCCGATTGCTTCAAGAATCTCTTCGAAAATAGCCGTCCCGCCCGCGTCGACAAGCATGTCGAAAAAACGGCCCGCAATGACATTGCCCGCCAACCCGCTCGTATAGTCGCTGCCGCCGCATTCTCCGCCGACCACGAGATCCCCGAAGCCCATGTCGATGCGCGGCGTCGACATGAGCGACTCAATAAGTTGCCTGGCTATTCCGGTCCCTTTTTCGATCGTTTTGGCGGTGCCGCCTTCTTCCTGAATACGCAACCATGCGCACGGTTTTTCTTCTCTCCGGGCAATTTCGCACAGTTTGTCCGGCTGAATATGTTCGCACCCCAATCCAATCACCAGCACGGCGCCGATATTGGGATGCCTGATCAATGCGGAAAGAATGCGCACCGCATACGCATTATCATTGCACCCGTGGAAGCCGAGGCATTCCGCTTCGGAGCCGGCGCGCTCGGCGATGCGTTCGGCAACAAACGCGGAACACTCCACCGTGTACAGCACGAGAAGTTTGTTGCGCACGCCCTTCTTTCCGTTGGCGCGTTCATATCCCCGCCAGCGCGTGGAAGCCATATCCATACCATTCTCCTCGCTAGTATTCGGTGTCCGTCGCGGTTCCGGTGATTGGGTCGAAGTGGTTGGATTTTTCGTCATATTTGCTGCCCATGCAATGCAAATGAACCCACGTCCCGCATTGAATCGGCGCGGTCGCAACGCCAATCGGGACGCCGTATTTGACAATGTCATCGCCTGCGGAAATATCCCGGACGGCGATTTTGTGACCAGCCGGAATATCTTCCAGAACCGCGACGCTCGCCGCCCCGGCATCGCCGAGAATATCGACCCTCCCGGCGGACAATGCCGAAAGCGCGGTCGCGACAGTATCGCGAACGTCGATTTGAAATGCTGTTTGTTTTTGTCGCCCATTCGGTGTCATCGACAGTCGCCTTTTACAGGATTCCGAATTTTTCAAATGCTGCGGTCGCGGTCATGCCGCCTTCAATCGCCTGGCGGACCACCTTTTCGCCTGCCGCCTTTTCCAGCGACTTTTCTATCACTTCCCCGGCGACCGCACCCGGAATAATCAAAACGCCGTCGATATCGCCAAAAACAATATCGCCGTTTTCGATTGTGACCTGTCCGATCTCGATTTGACAGCGGAAATCGACAACTTGCGTCCGAATGCTGGAATCCTGCGCATACCCGCCGCAACTGAACACCGGCCAG
>DAIPJX010000311.1:0-1904 GCA_036770065.1 Planctomycetota bacterium | reverse complement strand
AATATGCCCTGAATGCGAAAGATATTTTCGACGCCACCCAATCGGTTTTCATTTTCAGCATTGATGAAATGAGCCGTGCGGAGGCGTGGTTGACTTTGCTCGGGCGCGATGGACGCCGCAAATAGCCTCAAATACTACCGCGCAATTCGTCGAGATAGTCGGACCATGCCTGCATCATTTTCCGTCGTTCTGGCAGAAACTCTGCAAAATTGTATGCGGCTCGAACTGCATTGCGTTCGCCATGGGCAAGCTGCCGTTCGATGGCATCCCGATTCCAGCCGAGTTCATGGAGCAGGGTTGAAGCCATTGCGCGAAACCCATGTCCCGTCATTTCATCGCTATCATACCCAAGCCGCCGCAATGCGGCATTGATGGTGTTGTCGCTCATGGGTCGTTCGGGAGTCCTTATACTTGGAAACAGGTACTTTCCCATTCCGTTCACCGTACGGAGGATGTGCAAAATCGCTAGCGCCTGCTTCGACAACGGCACTATATGCTGCTCCCGCATCTTCATTCGTTCCGCCGGGATTCTCCATTCCGTCTTGTCGAAGTCAAACTCTCTCCACTCAGCGCAACGAAGCTCGCCCGGGCGAACAAAAACAAGCGGCGCAATTTTCAAGGCGCAAGCAACCGGAAACTGTCCTTGATAGCTGTCTATCGCGCGCAATAGTTGTCCAACTTGCCGGGGGTCGGTTATGGTGGCGAAATGATTGCTTGGGCGCGGCTTCAATGCTCCACGCAGGTCTGCGGAGATGTCATGTTCGGCGCGGCCTGTTGCAATCGCGTAGCGAAAGACGCTGCCGCAGTATTGAATGGCTCTATGCGTTGTCTCATAGGCTCCGCGCGATTCGACATGGCGCACGATTTCCAGCAAGTCCGGGGCCTTTATCGCGGCAATGGGCTTTTTTCCGATAAAAGGGAAAACGTCCTTCTCCAAGCGGGCCATGATGTTTTTGCGGTGCTTTTCCGTCCATGTTTCGGAAAATTTGACGTGCCATTCCCGCGCGATCGCTTCAAAGGTGTTTTCGGCGAGGGTGTCCGCCAGCTTCTTCATGGTCTTTTTATAGTCGCTCGGGTCAATGCCTTTTGCGAGGAGCGCCTTGGCGTCGTCGCGGCAGTCGCGGGCCATTTTGAGAGTGACTGCGGGATATGCGCCGAAACTGAGTAGGCGGGTCGTGCCGTTGTGGCGGTACGTCATGCGCCACAGTTTTCCTCCGGCGGTGGAAACGTAGATATGCAGCCCTCCGCCGTCAAAAACCTTGTACGGCTTGGCTTTTGGCTTCAGGGCGAGGATTTGGCGGTCTGTGAGGCTCATATGAGTATCTCCTTTCGCAAAGGCGACGATACTCACAGAACTACTCATAAAATGGGTGATTGTCAAGGATTTGATTCGAATCAATTGGCATGAACTGCCTACATAAAGCTAAACCCGCCAAGGCTTATTGGCCTTTGGCGGGTCTTAGCGTTGTTTGATATGGTTGCCCCCCAGGGATTCGAACCCCGACATGCAGTGCCAGAAACTGCTGTCCTGCCATTAGACGAGGGGGCAGTGAAGTGTTTCAAGATATGGAAAAACCCTGTCGTGTCAAGTGAAATTCCCCGGCCAATTTTCGCCCTTGTCGGTGGATGGATCAGGTCCTCACCCGTCGCCGGGGATCCTGTCGTCCTCTTCGTCTGCCGCGCCGGCGCTTTTCTTGTCCGCACCGGCAATCACCACCACCGCTTCGCCCCGCGTCTCCTTCTCCGCAAAGCGTTCAGCCAGTTCGGCAAGGCTGCCCCGTTCCACCCGCTGGAATTTTTTGGTCAATTCCAGGCAGACGGCGGCCGCGCGGCCGGGTCCGATATGCTCCGCCCCAAGCGCAAACAGGCGCGCCAGCCGGCGGGGCGATTCGTAGAGCACCAGG
>DAIPJX010000310.1:0-1921 GCA_036770065.1 Planctomycetota bacterium | reverse complement strand
TAACCATAGTATACAACAAGATAAACTTTTTGGAGTAGATTTCTTTCATAGGAGAGGCTTTATGGAACACGAAACGTTGCGTGCCGCAGCCTGTCAGATACGGGAAGACATTCTGACAATGGTACATCACGCCAAGTCGGGACATCCGGGCGGATCGCTCTCGGCGGTTGAAATTCTTGTCGCCCTTTATTTCACGGATATGATGCGGCTGACGCCGGACAATCCGGACAACCCGATTCAGGACAGATTCATTCTCTCGAAAGGCCACGCCGCGCCGGTCATCTATTCCGTCCTGTGCCGGAAGAATTATTTCTGTGAATCGCATCTTGTCACGCTCAGAAAAATCGGCAGCATTCTGCAAGGCCATCCCCACGCGAAACACGTCCCCGGTCTCGACTGTTCCTCCGGTTCCCTTGGACAAGGGTTGTCGATTGCGAACGGCATCGCGCTCGGATTCAAAAAACAGGGAATCGACCGCCGCGTCTACGCCCTTCTGGGAGACGGCGAATTGCAGGAAGGACAGATATGGGAAGCCGCGCTGACGGCGCCGCAGCTCAAACTCGACAACGTTTGCGCCATCGTCGACAACAATCACGTTCAGCTTGACGGCGACACCAGGGACATCAAGAACGTCGAGCCTGTCGCCGACAAATGGCGCGCATTCGGCTGGAACGTTATCGAAACGGACGGGCACGACATTGCCGGAATGTACGCCGCCTATCAGTCCGCCGCCGCCCACAAGGGCCGGCCCACGGTCATCGTCGCCGAAACGGTCAAGGGAAAGGGCGTGTCGTTTATGGAAAACAAGGCGGCCTGGCACGGCGTCGCTCCCGATGCGGAGCAATTGGAAAAGGCTTTGGCGGAAGTCAGGAAAGGAGTGTCCGCATGAATAAACTACCTTCGCGCGACGGCTACGGCCAGGCGATTCTCGAGCTGGCGGAAAAAGACCCGAAAGTCATGATTCTCGACGCCGACGTCGCCAAATCGACGCGCACCAACTGGGTCGGCGACAAATTCCCCGAAAAGTTTCTGGACATGGGCATTTCCGAACAGGACATGATTGGAATGGCGGCGGGGCTGTCGCTTGCCGGGATGGTGCCGTTTGCGACGACGTACTGCGTCTTTCTGACCGGCCGGGCATTCGATCAAATCCGCACCACCGTCTGCTACGGCAATCTGAACGTCAAGCTGGCCGGCGCGCACGCGGGCATCTCCGTCGGTCCCGATGGCGCGACGCACCAATCCCTTGAAGATGTCGGCCTGATGCGGACGCTTCCGAACATGACCGTCGTCGTGCCGTGCGATGCGGAGGAAACGCGCAAGGCGACGTTGGCAATAGCGAAGGAAGAAGGCCCCTGCTTCATTCGTTTCGGCCGCGAGGCGGTTCCGGTCATTACCGACGCGAATACGCCGTTCGAACTCGGCAAAGCCCGTCTTGTTCGGGACGGTTCCGACGTCGTCGTCTTCGCCAATGGTCCGCTGGTGCATGAAGCGACGCTCGCCGCCGACGATCTGGCGGAGCGGAACGTGTCCGTGATGGTTGTCGACCTGCATACGGTGAAGCCACTGGACGGCGATTTCGTCACAAAAGCCGCACAAAAAACCGGCGCCGTCGTCACGGCGGAAGAACATCAGGTTGCCTGCGGCATGGGCGGAGCTGTGGCGGAGCATCTTTCCGAAACGCACCCCGTTCCGGTGTGTCGCGTTGGCGTGCGGGATTCATTCGGCGAATCAGGCGATCCCGATGAACTGATGGCCAAGTACGGCCTCGACCGCGCCGGCATTATCGCGGCTGTCGACAAGGCGCTGGCGCGTAAAGCGCGCTAGCCAGGTTCGGAATGGCGAATGTTCAGAAACGCGCGCGAAATGAAAATGAAACGCTTTTTTTTGCCGTTCCCGGGGTAAAAACGCTCCGATCGGG
>DAIPJX010000309.1:0-1922 GCA_036770065.1 Planctomycetota bacterium | reverse complement strand
GGGGGTTTGGGGGAGAAGAACCTTTCTTCAGAAAGGTTTTCTCCCCCAAGACATTTCATTCATGACTCCGGAACAATTTCAGGATGATTCAGACAGAACTTAAAAATCGCCGGACCGCACCGGTCCGGCGTTTGTCACGTACAATCGGTGCTTTATTCCGCCTGTTACATTGCGGAAAAGCAGACCAAATTTTCTTCCGTGTACACCGGTTCGCCAATGCCTTCTGTTATCGAACCGGCGGAACCAAGAAAGTCGGCAATCGCGCCGTCAAAATCGCCCGACTCGCCGATAACCATCAACAGCCCCGTTTGGGCGAGCCCGCACGGCAAAATAAAATACTGAATCGCCTCCCGCAACGGCTCATCGCCCAAACACATCGACGTGAACGGCGCATTGCCGGAATCATGATCGCCCCGCTCGGCAAGCGCATCAAAAATATCAACCATGCGATCGGAATCTTCGCCTCGGCACACCGCCTGAACGCATCCGTGTTTCACCAGTTCTTTCGCGTACGAAGCCAAAAGCGCGTCGTCAACCGATTGCGGCATATGCACCAGCGCCGTAAAGGGGCGTTCGGTGAAAGGGAAACGCAGTTCCTGGCCATTGGCGCGGATAGCATAAAATTGTTGTTCGTGAATAGAGCCCAAACCAATCCCCTCAGCAAAACGATCCAAGGCCAAATTGACATATTTGGCTTCGTCGCCGGACTTTTCGTTAATCACGTCCCATCCCTTCCAGGATCAGAATAAGGCCGCCATTCCCGCACGGCGCTGGCAGGGGGTTCGTCCCCATGTTCCCCAACATGCCCCCGATGAAAGCGCAAACGCCCGGGCAAACGCGAATACCTACCCGCATACTCCACGCACGTGTCCAATTATTCATTCGGCCATATTTTCGTCAAGGTCAATTTCACACCGCGTCTCGGCTTTTTGCGGGTTTTTTATCTTCATTCCCGATATAATGCGTCAGCATATGCGAACGGGAGTCATATAATCGGAAAAGACGTCTTGCCCACAGGAAAACACCATGCCAAACAAACCAGTATTTTGCGCCGAGCCGGACCTGTGCATCGCTTGCGGCAAATGCGTTGACGACTGTCCCGCCCATGTGCTGGAAGTGCGGGAAAAGATCGCGCGCCCAACCGAAGATTTCGCCGAAGAATGTCTGGACTGCCAGCACTGCATGGCCATCTGCCCAACCGGCGCCGCTTCGGTCGGCGGCCGGGAATCGAAAAACGCGCGCCCCGCGCCCGGGCTCGACCCGCTCCAGCTCGACGGATTGATCCGTTCGCGCCGTTCGTTCCGCCATTTCGTCCAGGAGCCGCTCGATGAGGCGATACTGGAAAAAATCGTGGAAACAGCCGCCTACGCGCCGACCGGCGTCAATGCGCGCCAACGCCGCTTCACCATCATAAACAATCCGGCCGTGCTGGCCGATTTCCGCGACCGTTCCTGCCGCGCACTGATCGAAAAAGCGAATCTCCTGCCCGAACACATAGCGTGGCTGGCGGACGCCGCCAACGCCTGGCTGGAAAAGGGACGGGACGTTATCTTCCGGGGCGCTCCCTGCCTTGTCGCCGTCACCACCGGGCCAAACGCCGCAACCGGCCAGGCCGACGCGTTCATCGCCCTTTCCTATCTTGAACTGGCGGCGCAATCGCACGGACTGGGAACGGTCTGGGTAGGCATGGTGCAGTACATTCTCGAATGCGTTCCTGAAGCGCGCCGGTGGCTGAACATTCCGGAAAACCACAGCCTTGGCTATTGCATGCTCCTGGGCAAACCGGCCATTCACTACGCCCGCGCCGCCCAATGGCAGCCGGAACAGGTGATGGTCGTGGAAAAACTGCAACCGTGAAACGCATCCGCGCATCGAGTAGGAGGAAGGTAGGCTCATAATGGGCCTACCTTCCGTCCTCTCAC
>DAIPJX010000134.1:0-6729 GCA_036770065.1 Planctomycetota bacterium | reverse complement strand
CCAGCCCGTCGGCGCCCACTGCGCCGACCGTGACGCCTTCCGGCCCGTCGGCGCCGCCGCCGCCACCCCCTCCGATTCCGGATTTGATGCCCTGGTAACACAGACAAGGACAATTATGCAACCGACGGTATATTTGCTTTCGTGTGGGGATGAACTGTTGTTCGGCCATACGGTGGACACCAATGCCGCCTGGCTCGCCCAGCGCTGCACCGGTCTTGGCTGGCGCATTGTCGGCCACAGGACGATTGGGGATGTGACGCCGGATATCATCGGCGCGTTTTTGCATGCCGCGACGATTGCCGATGTCGTGATTGTGTCCGGCGGCCTTGGTCCGACCAAGGACGATCGCACCCGCTATGCGCTTGCTCACGCCATGGGCGCGGAGATCCATGAAGATCCGGACGCCGTTCGCGAAATCGAGGAGCGCTTCCGCCGCTTCAACCGGCCGATGGCCGCGATCAACCGGGTGCAGGCACTGATTCCGCGCGGAGCGGAGCGCATCGTCAACCCGAACGGCACCGCGCCCGGCATCAAAGCGAAATTGTGCAATGCCACGGTTTTTTGTACGCCCGGCGTTCCGCGCGAAATGCGCGAAATGTTCAAGGACGGCATTGAACCGTATCTTCGCGAACGTGCCGGGGCCAATTACGAAGTTATGCGTCGCTTTCATTTGTGCGGCAAGGGCGAATCCGACATAGGCGACGCGTTGAAGCATCTCATGGGCGAGAAGGCGAATCCTGAAATCGGCACCGCCGTCGCCGAATCGGTCATCACTGTCCGCATGTATGCGAAGGGCGCGACGCCCGGGGAGGCGAAGCGTGTCGCCGACGTTGCGGAGGCGGACATTCGCGGCCTGCTCGGGAATGACATTTTCGCGGTCGAGGACGAAACCATGGCCGACGCCGTCGTCCAGTCGCTTGCGGAGCGGAAAGCGTGCCTGGTCACGGCGGAATCGTGCACGGGCGGCATGATTGCCAGCATGATAGTCAATGTTCCGGGCGCGTCCGCCGTGTTTCTCGAAGGCATTGTCGCCTACGCGAACGAGGCGAAAGTCGGGCGTCTCGGCGTCCCCGCCGAAACAATCGAACAATTCGGCGCCGTCTCCGCCCAGACCGCCGCCGCCATGGCGGAGAACCCGCTGAAGAACGGCGTTTTTCCGCGTTTTCCCGTGTATTCGGTCGCGACCACCGGCATCGCCGGCCCGGACGGCGGCACGGAGGAGAAGCCGGTCGGCACGGTGTATATCGCCTGTTCCCGGCTGGACGAAGACGGAAGCGGCATGACGGCCGCGATGCGCTACAATACGCTGACGGATCGCCTTGGGGTGCGGACGCGGTCGTCGTTTACCGCGCTTGATCTTTTGCGGCGGACCATTCGGGGCATTCCTTCCAATTACACGGTGGAGACGACCAGTTGGAAAAAAGGCTGATTCCGTGGGTATTGTTCGCCCTGTTTTTCCCTGCCCTGCTTCCCGCCGGTGAAGCGGGGGTTTTTCCATTGTGGCCCGATGCGCCGCTGGTGGAACCGGGGCAGCGGAGCCTCGACGCCATTGCCGTTATTCCGACGAGGGAGGAGGAATGTCCCGTCTGCGGGCGCATTGTCGATGTCCCGCTGGTCGATGCGCTGATGCGGCGGTCGGCCGGCGCCGGAACGCAACCGCGCTGGCATATGGACGCACAGCGCCGCGATACCGATATGGCTCCGGTGCCGAGGAAAAACCGGGTGCGGTGGCAGGCCGACATCGTCGTCTGCCCCGATTGCGGTTTGTCGCTTCCGGCGGACGATTTTTCCGGGCCGGTGCCGCCCGCGCTTTCGGAGTGGGTGACTTCCACGCTTCGCCCCAATATGCGCCTGGTGCAAAAAACACTGCTTGGAAAACGCGCCGACGAAATGTCCGACGAGCAAATAATCGATTTTTTCAACCGTCAGGAAGAAATCCCCGACACAATCCGGACCGAACATTTCCGCATTTATTCCATTGCCGCCGACCAGCCGTTCGCCATGCGGGCGAAAGCGTCGTGGCTGTCGGCCTGGGCGCTTCGCCGCGCGAGCGCGGGGCTGTGCGCGGGCGCGTTTCTTCGCGCGCGCCAGGAGGCGGTGGAGAAGATGCTGGCCGAGAAACGGCTTGTCGACGCATCGGGCCGCATCGAGGAATTGCGGCGCCTGCTCGGGAAAAACCGTGCCGGCAAGGACAGGCTGTCGTATGCGGATGGGTTGGGCGCATGGCTGCTTTTGGCGGGCGAGCATATTCATTCGGGGTTGTACAGGGAGGCGGAGGAAATCATATCCCGTATCCGCGAAGCGTCGCGTGAACGGTTTTTGAAGCCGGAGCAGGATCCGCTCTGGCCTTCGACCACCGGCCGCGCGGCCCGCGCGTTTCGCTTGAACGAACTCGAGTCCATGCGCACCGACATGGACAATGAATTGTCCGTTGTGCTTGAACAAATCCGGCTGGAGCGGGAACTCCTCGGCAATGCGGCGGGTTTGTTGCGGAAGGCCGTTTTGGCCGATGAAATCCACGATCCCGATCTGGCCCTGTTTTATGCGTATATGATTGGGGAAATGCTGCGCCGCCACGGCGAGTTTCCGCTGGCCGCCGAGTGGTTCAAGAATCTCCGCAACCTCGCGGTTGAAAAGACGCCGTTGGCCGACGCCGCGGAACGCCAGTTGGCGCTGGTGGAGGAGCAGGCGGAGGGCGCGAACTTGTTGGCCGCGCTTGGGCAGGACGGCGAGTTGTTTGAAAAGCTGCGTGAAATTTGTCTTCGCCGCGTGCGTTGACGCGGAGGAAAAGGTGTGAGGGACGGTATGCGAGTCGTTGTTCGAATAGCGTGTGTTGCGCTTGTTTTTGCCTTGTGCGCGAATGGCCGGGCGGATGAAAAACCCGGCGTTATGCTGAATGTCGTGTGGAGCAGCCCCAATGACCGGAGCAGGCTTGATTTTTCGTTTGCCCGCGATCCGATGGTTATCGTGTTGCCGGGGGACGCGCTGAACGTTTCCGCGTCCGCTCCGGACGGGCCGTGCACGGTGACCGTCGTCAAGGACGGGCGGCCGTTCCGGCAGGATGCGTCGTTGGCGTTTACCGCGCCGGAGAGTCCCGGCATTTATTACATACCGCTTTTGATCACGTCGCCGGGGTTGCGTCGCGACGCGCAATTGTGCATTGTCGTGCCGTACCGCGCCGCGGGCAGAAAAGTCGAGCGCGGGGTGAACGTTCACGCCGACGGCCAGGAAATCGGCGAATACCGCCATACCAGCCGTTCCGGCAACCGGAAGGTGAAGGAAAATCCCGAGAGTTACCAGCCGCCGGTTTGGTGGTTTCGCCTGACGGATCAGAACAGGCTGTTTGAGATTGTTCCCGGCGTCGCCGCCGACGAGTTGGTCGCGCCGGCGGAGGACACGGGTCGCCAGCATACGGATATGCCGCCGGTGGCGTATCCGATGTGGAAGGCGATTTGGACGGTGAAGCGGGCGGTGGGCGAGTTGGGGATTCCTCCGGAAGCGGTGAAATTGATAAGCGTGTTCCGTTCGCCCGCCTATAACCGGGGGATTGGGTCGAACGCGTTCGGGCGTCATATTTACGGCGACGCCTTTGATTTTTACATCAGTCTCGACGGCGGGGAAAAGGCGGCGGATCTCAACCATGACGGCAAGCTTGATCGCCGCGACGCGTATCCTGTTGTCGGGTTGATTGAAAATTTGCAGGCGGACGGCGAAATTCCCATGGGCGGCGTCGGCATTTACAACCATGCCGCGGGCGATCATGAAGTGACGATGCACGTCGATTTGCGCGGTCATCGCGCGACCTGGGGGTATTATTACAGCGCGGGCGGCAGGCGGAGCGAGTTTTCGTGGCAAAGCGAGCGTTTTGCCGATCTCGATCGCGAGGACGAGCGGAAGGCCGCCGCCGCCGCCGCGAAGGAAGGCCGCAAATACGCCCCGCCCCGCCGCGAACCGCTCAGATAAACAACGAATCGTTATGATCGCAAACAGGACCGCACATGAAAGAAACAACCGATCAAAAAATAACGCCCGCCATGCGCCAATGGCATGAAGCGAAGGCATTGCACCCGGACAAACTTCTGTTTTTCCGGATGGGCGATTTTTACGAAACGTTCAACGAGGACGCGGTGAAAGTCTCCCGGCTGATCGGCCTGACCCTGACCCGGCGCGGCAAGGATCAATCGTCCACGCCGCTTGCCGGCATTCCCCACCACCAGCTTGATCGGTACATCAAGGACTTGATGGAAAAGGGCGAGAGCATCGCCGTGTGCGATCAGCTTGAAGATCCGGCGCAGGCCAAGGGCGTCGTCAAGCGGGGCATCACCCGCGTTCTGACGCCGGGCACAGTTGTCGACGACAATGTTTTGCCGCCGACGGGGAACAATTTTCTTGCCGCCATCGCCGTGTCCGGCGGCCAAACGGCGATTGCGTTCGTCGATTTGTCGACGGGCGATTTCCACATTTCCCTGCCGGGTCCGGATGAAATTTCCGACGAGCTTGAACGCCACCTCCCGGCGGAAACGCTCGTTTCGCGCGACATCGCCGGCGACCCCGACAATCCGATAGCGCGGCTGTTGTCCTTCGGCGTCGGCGGCGGGGTGACCAGGCGCGACGCCTACCAGTTCGATCCGCACGAAGGCCGGACCCGGCTGTTGCGGTTGCTCGATGTGCGGACGCTGGAAGCGTTCGCGCTCGAGGACAAACCGGCCGCGCTCGGCGCCGCCGGCGCCGTCCTCGCCTATATTCAGGAAAACCAGCCGGACAGCCTCGGCCATGTGAAGGCGCCGCGCATTCAGGACAACGCGGGCGTGCTCGTGCTGGACAGAAACACCATCCGAAATCTCGAACTCGCCCATCCCCCGCGCAAGGGCGACGCAGAGAGAACGCTTCTGGGCATTCTGGATCACACCATGACCGGTCCCGGCGGCAGACTGCTTCGGAGCTGGATCGTCCGTCCGTCGGCGCGGCTGGACGAGATTCATTTCCGCCAGGACGCGGTGAAGGAATTATTGGAGCGGCCGGAAACGCGCCATGCCGTACGGGATGCCTTGGATCGCATGGCCGACTTCGAACGCATAGCCGCCCGCCTTGCGGCGGACCGGGCGGGACCGCGCGATTTGGCGGCGCTCGCGGCCGGGTGCGGGCGGCTGCCCGTTTTGACGGACATTCTCGCCTCGTGCGAGTCCGCGTTGTTCCGGGACGCTCTCGGGATGGACACGTTGGACGATGTTGCGCGGCGTATAGAGGGCGCGCTGGTCGAAGAGCCGCCGCCGAGTTCCCGCGACGGCGGATTGATCAGGCCGGGATTCAGCGCCGAGGTGGACGAACTGCGCCGCATCAGGACCGGCGGAACCGACTGGCTGAAGGATTTTCAGGAAAGGGAGCAGGCGCGCACGGGCATACCGTCCCTGAAGGTGAATTTCAACAAGGTGTTCGGCTTTTATATTGAAATCACCAACGCCCACAAGGACAAGGCGCCGCCCGACTATGTCCGTAAACAAACGCTGGTCAACGCGGAGCGCTACATCACGCCCGATCTGAAGGCGATGGAGGAAAAGGTGTTGGGCGCCGAGGAGAAGCTGTTCGCGCTCGAGTACGAGTTGTTCCGCCGTTTGTCGGACGATGTCGCGGCGCATATCCGCCGCATTCAGGCCGCCGCCATGCAGGTGGCGCGGCTCGACGTTATCGCGAACCTTGCCGAAGTGGGCGAGCGGAACAATTACGTCATGCCCGAGGTGCACGACGGGCTGGACACGAATATCGAGGAAGGCCGCCATCCGGTGGTGGAGAATTTGTTGCCCGCCGGCGAATTTGTGACCAACGACTGCCGTTTCGATCCGGACAGCCAGCGGATTTTGATTATTACCGGGCCGAACATGGCTGGTAAAAGCACCTATATCCGTCAGGTTGCGATCATCCTCATCATGGCGCACATAGGCGGACCGGTTCCGGCGAAGTCCGCCCGCGTCGGATTGGCGGACCGGGTGTTTTCCCGCGTCGGCGCGTCGGACGACATGACGCGCGGGCAATCGACGTTTATGGTGGAAATGGTGGAGACGGCGGACATTCTGCATAACGCGACCGAGCGGTCGCTGATTATACTCGATGAAGTGGGCCGCGGCACATCGACGTTCGACGGCGTGTCGCTCGCGTGGGCGATTACGGAATTTTTGCATCAGGAGACGAAGGCGCGCACGCTGTTCGCCACGCATTATCACGAATTGGCCGAACTCGGGCATATTCTGGAGCGCGCGAAAAACTTCAATGTCGCCGTCCGCGAATGGGAGAACACGATTCTTTTTCTCCGCCGCATCCAGCCGGGCGCGTGCGATCGTTCCTACGGCATACAGGTGGGGAAAATGGCGGGCATTCCCCAGCCGGTCATTCGCCGGGCCGGGGAGATTTTGGCCGGACTCGAGGAACAGGCGAGCGAGCGCGATTCGAAAATGTTGGAAGACAGCCGTGAGCTGCTCCGCGCCGCCGCCCGCGACGTTCAGCTTGAACTCTTCCCCTCCCCCAAGAAAATGGACGAACTCGCCCGCCGCGTCCAGCGCGAACTCGCCGACGTCAACATCAATCTGCTTTCGCCAATGGACGCCCACACGCTTCTCGGCCGCCTCGCCGCCAAGGCCAGGGGCAAATGAATTATCCTGTGCTTGTCAGGTCGGCACAGACGGAACGTCTTGGGGGAGAAAACCTTTCTGAAGAAAGGTTCTTCTCCCCCAAACC